>JAUIKB010000843.1 GCA_030430975.1 Polyangia bacterium | reverse complement strand
GGTGCGCAGGGTGGCTCAGGTGCGCAGGGTGGCTCAGGTGCGCAGGGTGGCTCAGGCGGCTCGGACGGCGGTAGCGGCGGCACCACCTTCCCGACCGGCGGCAGCGGCGGATCGACCGCCGGTAACGGTGGTTCGGGCGGCTCGGGCGCTAACAACGCTGGCGGTGGCGACACAGAGGGCGGCGGCTGTGGCTGTCGCGCGGCGGGCGAACGCAACAACACGAACGGCGCGGGCGCCTGGGCTCTGGTCGCTCTCGGCGCGGCGTTCGCGGCGCGCGGACGTCGACGCAAGTAAGCGCTAGTCTTGCGCTTCAACGGCTCGCCCGATTCTGGGGCGGGCCGTTTCGATTTTGTTGGCGGCCGAGGGCCGCACGCGCTGCGTCCGCTTTCCTCGGTGGTCGCGGTCATCTCCGCGGTCGTGATCGCCCCGATCACTGTTTTCGCTGATGAGGTAGGCTTCGCGCGTGGGAAAAACGCAGGGCAAAGACCGACGCTTCGAGCGTTGGATGGCAATCATCGCTGAGCGCCTCAAGGAGTTCGGCCACACCGGTCGCTTGATATATGAAGACCGGCAGGGCGGCGACCGGCTGGCTCTTACCGTGGAGTGCGCAGAAGCCCTGGTCGAACTCCAGGTTCACCGCAGCGGTGCGGGCGCCACGTTAGTGCTGCTGGGCGAGAGCCAACCCGCCATCGTGGAGTTTGAGAAGGCGCTCGACGACTACCATCGAAAACTGCCGCGCCGGCACAACGCGAAACGGAAATTCGTGCATCGGGTCGAACGCATGGCGGAGCACTTGCTGACGACGTTCGACCAGCGTCGTCAGCAGTTCCCTAACGCGGACTTCAAGTCGTTCGCTACGTGGGTCCCGGGCAGCATACCGCTGGTGGGGGTGCAGACGCGCTTTCGCACCAAGGAAAAAGAGGAGGGCGGCTCGTCGTTCGACCCGACCAAGTGGTTCGAGGGAGCCGACGCTAAACTGAAACGTGAAGCGCACAAGTATCCGTCTAGATTTGGCGCCAAAGTGACGGCGAGCGGACTCCCCAGGGCCGCCTTGTATGGAGGTGCCGGGTTCATGCTGGGCGGCACCGCCATCACTCAGGCCATGGTCGCTAACGTAGCGCCGGCCAAGGGAGCGCAGTTGACCGGACCCGACGCGATCGACGTGGGCGGCGTAGCGCTGGACACGGCCGAGCTTGCTTGGGATGCGGGTGCCCTACTGGGCGAGCTCGGCGGCAGCGGTCTGGACGCCCTCGCGGACGCCAAGGCCACGAGCGGCGACTGCGGCGGCATCGATCTTCCGGACTGCGACATCGTCGACGTTCCAGACTGTAGCGGATGCGATTGTGCCGTCTGAGCTTGGGCCATCTAAGACTGGGCCATCTGAATTCCTGGCCAGCGCCATTCGCGCGTACCGCGCCCACGTGTCCGGACGTGGCCCGCTACGCAACGTGCGGTGTAGCTTCGAGCGCACCGAATCCTGTTCGCACTATGGGCTGAGGATGGCCGAGACGCATGGCGCCCTCGCCGCGACTCAGCTGATCGCCGCGCGGCTGAAACGGTGCCATCACGCCGTCATTCACGCCCATGACGGGCACGTCTACTTCGGTGCGCTGTACGATCAGGATCAGGCAGCGCTGGTTTCCGAGATGCGCAGTGCCAACGAAGACGCCGATACGCTCCGCGCGGTGGTCGAAGCGCGCCACGCCGTGCGCGCCGGACAACTTCCGTCAGCGGCGCGCCGTGTACTGGTCCGTGCTGGAAGGGGCCCCGAGCCGACCGCTTCGGCGCGCGCATTAGCCGTGCTGGCCGTCACCGGAGCAGCGCTCATCTTAGTCGGCACTCAGGCGGAGAGTCCTTCGACGCTGGCAGGGCTCCTAACCGGCGCCGGAGGCTGGCTCATAGCGCTGCTGCTGACGGTACGTCGCCGTCAGAAGCGTATCGCGTGGCGCGAACGGCTGCTCGATCTGGAGGCTGAGGAACGGTTTTGTTGCCCACCCCTCAAGCTGACGGCACCGAGCGTTGGCACCCCTCCCCGACGCGGTCCTCGGGCGCCGTCTCTGTAACGAACACTTATCCCCAGAGTAAACACCAGCGGCCTGCGGGTCGCATGGGAGGGGAAGCAGCTCATTCGGCAGCGAACACCTCGACCGCAAGGCACTCGGGGGCACTCGGGGCGTTGTGGCGAACTGGCGTTCCTTGCACACCATCAAACCCTGAGCACGCAGCGGGTCACGCGACAACTGCGACACCGCACGGTGCAATCAATGGGCATCGCACACGGAAACAGAGCTATCTCATCATGAGACAACTCATTTACCTTGTCGCAAAATGACATAGCCGGGCGCAGAACTGCAGAGCTATACAGGCCCGCAGAGTGTACTCGACTCACGCCGTACTCACATGCGCTGGCTCGCCTCGTCATTGGCGACTTCATCGTCGACTTTCTGTGCCCTGCTCGGAAACTCGTCGTGGAAATCGATGGCGGGTATCACGCCAACCGCCGCGCGGTCGACCGGCGTCGGGATGCGAAACTCGGGCGCCTCGGTTACACCGTCGCCCGGTGCACCGTCGCCGATGTCGAACGCCATGCCGCCGGGGTGGCGGCGCGCATTCGGGTGTTGGTCTTCTGATCGCTGACGCCTAGAGCGCTAGCTCTTTCTGGGCGACGCCGGCGAGACCGTCATTGGTCGGTGTGGCACCGCCGAGTCCGCCTGGACCGGCTGTGCCCGGTGTGTGCATCACGTCGGTTGCGACCGTCACCGTACCGGAGCCGCCCGATACGACGCCGACTGAAAGACCTCCAGCCCCGCCACCGCCAGCAGCACCGTCCGCACCAGCACCGCCGATGCCACCATCGCAGCCGTTGCTGGCCGACTTGCCCTTGGCGCCACCAGCCGTGCCCGGCTGTCCAGCTGCACCCGTGCCACCAGCGCCACCGTTACCGGTACTGACAGTGGCATCGCTAATCGACACGGTTGAGTTGAACACGAGCAGGCCGATGCTTGCGCCGCCGCCTTTGCCAGCTCCGCCTCCTTTGCCGCCGCATCCGCCAGCGCCACCGCTGCCGCCGCCACCGCCGGACGCTGCGCCGGCTCCGCCGCCTCCACCTTGACCGGGCAGTCCGCTGGCGCCCGTGGTGCCCGCAGACGCAGTCCAGCCTGTGCTCGTGAGCGACCCGTGCGTGGTCGCGCCGGCACCTGGCGTTGATGCGGGAGCGTCTTCGCCGTTCGCGCCGCCGGTTGAGCTCATACATTGGGCGATCGTTCCGCCTTCGCCTCCGCTGCCCGGGTGGTCTGGTGTTCCGTTGCCGCCTGGTTGAACACCGCCGCCCCCGGCCCCGCCCGGACCGCCGGAGGTCATCATACCGTCAGGGCAATTATGCTCCTTGAGCGCGCCGCCCGCGTTCGCACCGGTTGCATCGTTCCCCTTCAAATCTCCCGCAGTCGGCATCGTAAACGGCTCCAACGTCCCGTCCTCACCCTTCAAACCGTCGCCAGCGGTTAGGCTGACGCCCGTCAAC
>JAUIKB010000842.1 GCA_030430975.1 Polyangia bacterium | reverse complement strand
TGTTCCGGTGGTCTGCCCCGACGACGCGCCGGTCTGCACGCCCTCGCAGGGCTGCGTCAGCGCCCACCTCGCCGAGGTCTCGTCCTACTTTGCGTCCGCCCCGGGCGACCGCGCCTACTTCTGGCGCAACGCAGTGCTGTTCCTGGTCGTGTTCGCGGGCGCGCCAGTCCTGCACGGTCTCGTCCCGTCGGTGGCGAAGTGGTTTCTCATCGGAGGCTGCGCAGCCTTCGTCGTCAGCTACGCTGTTCGACCTCGGCACGCTTGACAGCACTCATCGCGGGTGACATTTTCGCGCCCTGTTCAACGAAACGGGATTCTGTAGAGCCATCGATCGGCATCAACCGGCAGCGGAGACAACTCCATTCGCCGGTTGGCACTGGACCGAACGGAACCAAACCGATCAAGATTCAACCGAAATCATCCCGGACCCCCAGGCGCGTAGCTCAGTGGTAGAGCACTACATTGACACTGTAGGGGTCGGCAGTTCAACCCTGCCCGCGCCTACCACACCTCTTCTTAACTCCCATTCCTCAACGTCCCTCGGCAAGCGCAGGCGCTCTGATCTCGCTTCGGGCGCGTGGAACCCCGTCGTGATTCGTTCCAGCTCATGACCGCGCCTCGGCGCACTACCGGCGGGCGGACCCCGCGCGATCTTCTAGAAGACGCCGGGCGACTTGAAAAAGACATCGTTGCCGTGAAGGTCGGCGAAGCGGTCGTCGACCTGCACACGCCGATCGACGACGGGACGGAGTTCGAAGTTATCCGCCGCACCGACCCGGACGGCCTGGCGATCATTCGTCACTCGACCGCACACGTGATGGCCGACGCTGTGCAGCGTCTGTTTCCAGGTACTCAGGTTACGATCGGTCCGTCTATCGACAGCGGGTTCTATTACGACTTCGACCGTCCCGAGGAACCCTTCACCGACAAGGACCTCAAGCGCATCGAGAAGGAAATGAAGCGGGTGATGAAGGCCAAGCGGCCGTTCGTCCGCGAGGAGGTCAGCCGCGCGGAGGCCAAGGCGCTGTTCGAAGAAATGGGAGAGCGCTACAAGCTCGAACTGATCGACGCCATCCCGGAAGGTGAGACCATCACGCTCTACCGCCACGGGAGTCCGGGTAAGGGTCGGGAAGACTGGGTCGACCTCTGCGGTGGGCCCCATGTGCCGACCACAGGTCACCTCGGCGCGGTCAAGCTGACCAGCGTGGCCGGTGCGTACTGGCGCGGCGACGAGAACAACCCGATGTTGCAGCGCATCTACGGGACGGCGTTCGCGACCGACGACGATCTCAAGGCACACCTGGAGCGCCTTGAAGAGGCGAAGAAGCGCGACCACCGCAAGCTCGGCAAGGAACTCGAGCTGTTCATGTTTCATGAGTACGCGCCCGCGATGCCGTTCTTCTTGCCGCGCGGCGCCGCAGTCTATCGAAAGATGCAGGAGTACATTCGCGATCTGTATGTCGAGTACGGGTACGAAGAGGTGATTACCCCGCAGATTTTCGATAAACGACTCTTTGAAACCAGCGGCCATCTGCAGAACTACCGCGAGAACATGTACCTGCCGGTAACCGCCGACACGATCGACGCGGCAAAAGCTGGGACTACGGCGGAGAACCCTGCTCTTACCGAGAACAAGGTGGACAACGAGGGGCCCAAGGACCTGGAGTCGCTG
The DNA here is from genome assembly GCA_030430975.1 of Polyangia bacterium. Taxonomy (GTDB): domain Bacteria; phylum Myxococcota_A; class Polyangia; order Polyangiales; family Polyangiaceae; genus JAUIKB01. Next base: position 1,849 of record JAUIKB010000842.1, on the reverse strand, counting down.
GCGCAGAAGCCGATGAACTGCCCGAGCCACTGCCTCATCTTCGGGCAGCGTCGGCGCAGCTATCGCGAGCTACCTTGGCGGGTTGCGGATTTCGGCCGCCTTCATCGCTATGAACGCGGCGGCACGCTGCACGGCCTCGCCCGGGTGCGTAGCTTCTGTCAGGACGATGCGCACATCTTCTGCACCCCGGAGCAGATGGAAGAAGAGATCGTCGCGTTCAATCAGCTGCTGTTCGAGGTCTATCGGGCTTTTGATTTTCAGGACGTCGCCGTCAAGTTGGCGTTGCGCCCCGAAAAGCGTGTCGGCACCGACGAGCAATGGGACATGGCCGAAGCGGTCCTCGAAAAGGTGCTCACCGATTCGAACATCGCGTTCGAAACACTCGAGGGCGAAGGCGCGTTCTACGGTCCAAAACTCGAGTTCCACATCGTGGATGCGCTCGGCCGCGGCTGGCAGCTCGGAACCATCCAGGTCGACTACGCGCTGCCCGAGCGCTTCGACCTCGGCTACATCAAGTCCGACGGCACCACTGCCCGGCCCGTGATGCTCCACCGCGCGATCCTCGGCTCGCTTGAACGGTTCTTCGGCATGTACATCGAGCACTGCGCCGGCAAATTCCCGGCTTGGCTTGCACCGTCTCAGGCGGTTCTCGTCACCGTGAGTGAGAAACAAGCCGACTATGCACACGAACTCGCCTCCCGAGCGGCGGCGGCTGGCCTGCGGTTCGACGTCGACGCCGGCGCCGACAAACTAGGCGCAAAGATCCGTCGAGGCCGCAACCAGCGCATCCCGTACGTGGTCGTCGTCGGCGAACAAGAAGCTGCCGATGCGACGGTTTCCCCACGCTCGTCGACCCAAGGCGACCTGGGCACCATGCCGGCGGCGGACTTCTTGCTGCGCGTCAAAGCCGAAGCGCAGGCGCCGAGACTTCGCGACACTGTCGAAACTGAGACGCTCACCGAGCTCCCATCCGCAGACTGATACCCGTCCAAGCCTAAGCGCAAGGACACCAACCGATCGAAGAGTACCTATGCAAAATCCAGAGAGCAAAAATAACACATGGCAATGAGGCGTCGATTCAACCGCAACGACTCGAGGGGGCCGCAGATTCGAGTGAACAACCGGATCCGCGTGCCAGAGGTTCGAGTGGTGGCCGATGATGGTTCCATGCTGGGCATCTTGCCGACTCAAGAGGCCCTAAAGCGTGCCCGCGAAGCGGGCCTGGATCTGGTCGAGGTGAACCCGAAGAGTTCTCCTCCGGTCTGCAAGATCCTCGACTTTGGCAAGTTCAAGTACGAGGAGAAAAAGCGTCAGCGAGAAGCCAAGCGCAAGCAGACGGTCGTGGAGATCAAGGAGATCAAACTCCGCCCCAAGACCGACGATCACGATCTCAACGTGAAGCTGCGCAACTCGCGCCGCTTCATCGAAACCGGCAATAAGGTGAAATTCACAGTGCGCTTTCGCGGACGTGAAATCACCCATCCCGAACGCGCACGTATGCAGCTGGACTGGCTGCTCGAGCGTCTCGAAGACATCGCGCAGATCGAGCAGCGACCCACGATGGAGGGGCGCACGATGGTGTTGATCGCCGCGCCCAAGCCCGCCGTCCTCCAGAAAGCGCAGGCGCTCAAAGCCCAGCGTGAGAAGGAGAATACGCGGAGCAACCCATCGAACTCCAAGCCGCGCAACGACGAGCCCGAAGGATTGGAGCACGATCCTGACGACGACATCGACGATGATGACGATGATGACGAGGACGAGCAAGAAACTGCCGAAGCAAACGCTGAGGCTTAGCCCAACCGGCTAGGCCGGACCCAAGCGTCGCCGTAACCGCGCGGCGACGCTGACA
>JAUIKB010000841.1 GCA_030430975.1 Polyangia bacterium | reverse complement strand
GGTCGCTCGCCGTGATCGTGTCGCGTCCTGAGGATCTGCGCTCCGGCGTCCTCACGACGCTGGTCGGGAGCACCGTTCGCGAAGCCACCGTGCAGCCGTGGCTCAAGCAGCGAGCGACGTTCTTGGCACCCGCAAAACGCAAGTCGTCATCTTCGTACAGCACGCCGACGCCCAGACGCGTCACCTCGGCTCCGTCTCCGCAGGTCGCAGCGCTCCTGAAGAGTTACGCCGGAGGCAACCTCAAAGCGAGTCCGTGGGGCGCCAGCGCGAGTTACGGCCTAGGAGAGGTCCACCTGCTCGCGTACGACGCGAGCAAAGCGCCGTTCGTCGATGACGAGTGGGTGGGTTTGAAAACCGGCGATCTGGTCCGCCATGCCTGGGACCGCAACGCGCAGCTAGTCTATCCGCATGGCTCACGCGCACCCGACGACCGCGTCAAAGCGATCCGACGGCAGCTCGACCCCAACGAGAGCGCGCGCTGGTCGGTTGTCATCGCCGCGCTGCTGCTCATCATCTATTCGGTCGTGGCCGGACCGCTCAATTTCTACACCGCTAGCAAGGCTGGCAAACCGCTACGAGCGCTGAGACACCTGCCTATCTACGCAGGCATCACCCTGCTCATCATCGTCGTGATGGGTGTCCTGAGTAAGGGGCTGCGTGGACGTGCGCGCCACTTAACCGTGGTCGAAGCGGGCGCCGGAATGACGCGCGCGACCGCGGCGCGCTACCGTGGCTTCTACGCTTCCAGTTCCGACGAACTCATCGTCCGGGCCACCGACTACAATTCGCTGCTGGACGTCGCCGGCGATGGCGAAGACCACGACCACACCATCGTCGTCGATCGCGACGGGGCACGGCTCGAAGAGTTCCGCGCCAAGCCATGGCAAACCGTGATCGTGCGCGAGGACGGGTTCATCGACCTGGGCGGCGGCGTCAGTCTGGTCAAGAACCCAGCGGGAGACGTCGAGGTGAAGAACCGCCTGGCGCGGGACCTGATCGGTGTGATCGTCAAGGTACCGGGCGCTCCGGCTACGTTGTTCAAACGGATCGCTGACGGTAAGAGCGTCGCCGCCAAGTCAGGAACACCGCTCAACGCTGCGATCGGCAAGCATCTGAAGTACGGACCAACCGGTCGCCGGCGCCTGAACTCCGGACTGTTCATGAAAGAACTCGAGGGCATCTCCGACGGGCTCGGCGACGCCTGGAAAGCCGTTGATGTGACGGCGGGTTCCCGAACCGACTGGTGGCCGACAGACGTCCCGGTGCTGATCGCCCAGGTTGACGGAGGAGAAGGCAAGGACACCGACTCCGGCATGACGCTCGAAGAGGACCGCGTGCTCATCCGCGTCATCGGGTACGGGGGCGTGCTGTGAGCGTGGAGCTGATCGGGCACGAACCCCAGGAGCTCTACGAGCCGGAGCCACCGGCCATCAGCGTTAGGCATCTGTGGCACCGCTATGGGTCTTTCGACGTCCTCAGAGACGTGAACTTCGAAGTCGGACATGGCGAGATCTTTGGCTTCATCGGCCCCAACGGCGCGGGCAAGACCACCACGATTCGGATCATGGCGACGCTGCTTGAGCCCATGGCCGGCCGCGTGGAAATCGACGGCATCGATGTCGCTATCGATCCGGACGACGTGAGAAAGATCATTGGGTACATGCCCGATCACGCCGGCGTCTACGAGCGGATCACGATACGGGAGTATCTGGAGTTCTTCGCCGACTCGTTTCAAGTCGCTAGCATCGAAGTGGTCGACGCCGTGATCGAACTCACCGATCTCGGCAATCTACAGAATCGACTCGTCGCCGACTTGAGCAAAGGCATGAAGCAGCGGCTGCAGCTGGCGCGCATTCTCTTGCACGATCCCAAAGTGCTCATCTTGGACGAACCGGCCAGCGATCTAGACCCGCGCGCGCGGATCGAGATTCGGGATCTGCTGCTGGAGCTACGAGAGCTTGGCAAGACCGTCTTGCTGTCCAGCCACATCCTCACCGAGCTCAGCGACGTTTGTACGTCGATCGGCATCATGGAGCGTGGTCAGATCGTGGTGTCGGGTCCGCTCGACGAGATAGCCGACCGCCTCGAAGCCCAGCGCGCGGCCAACGCCATAGGGCATCAGATGCCAGGCGCACCCGGCATGCCCGGCGGCGCCGCGGTACCCGTGCCCGCGGCGGTGCAGCCCGCCGACGCAGCACCGACGACCCAGCGAATCCCCGAAACGGGCGCCGCCGCACAACCGGCGCCCAGCCCCGCAGCCGATGGCCCGCAGTACACCGACGGCGGCGCCGCCATACCGCAGGCGGCCAGCAAGCGATTGAAGTTGCGCGTACTGGGCGACGCTCGAGCAGTCGTTCCGCTGCTCGCTGGCGGCGCCGGCATCGTGTCGGTCGAGCCCGCTGCGGCGGGACACCTGACGGTCCAGTACCACGGCAACGATCAATACGTCGCCGACGTCGTCCGTCATCTCGTCAACAGCGGCGTGCTGGTGGTGAGCGTTGAGCCTGAACGCAACGAACTCGAACGGATCTTTCTCGAGTACACCCGCGGAGATCTGGCATGAGCGCGCAGACCGGCCGACCGAGTCTAGCCCCGCCGCCGCCGGAGTCGCGGAACCTCGAGCGCGCGCGAATCCGTGCGCTCAGGCTGCGCAACGATCCGAATCCGGTTTGGATGCGGGAGCTGAAGCAGGCCGCCCGTCTCAACCGTACGCCGATCATTCTGGCAACCATCACCGCGTTGATCTCATTGATGATGTGCTCGATCGGCGGGGCCGCCAGCATCAATACCGAACCGGCGAAGGTCGGGGTCGCGTTGTTTCATACGTTCTTCTCCGTGGCTTTCGCGGTCGTGACGTGGATCGCCCCAGCCGTCGCGGCCAGCACGATCGCCTCCGAACGCAGCGGGCGCACCTGGGAGGCGCTGCTGCTCACCGGCTTAGGTGCGCCGTCGGTGGCCCGCGGTAAGTTCCTCGCCGCCCTCACCTACATCGCGCTGTATATCGTGATGCTGGTCCCGGTCGGAGCCCTGCCGTTCTTGTTCGGCGGCGTGACGGCGACCGAGGTCATCACGGCATTCGCACTACTCGGCCTGTTCGCGGTCCTGTCAGTCGCGTTCGGCCTTAGCATCAGCTCAAAACTGTCGAGCCAGGCTGCGGCGATCGTGGTGACGCTGCTGGTGGCGATACCCCTATCGCTTTTCGGATACGGCCTGCTTGGTCCTGGGCTGTCCGTGGCAGCGCACGACGTCTGGAGCAGCGTTCCTGAAGGACCGCCGGTTTGGCTTCCAACCGCCTATGTTCGGGCGGAGTTCGGCATGGAATACCTGGCGTTCCTGGTCGTTCTGCCGATCGCCGCTACCATTGTGCCGGCGTGGTTCTTCTACGAGGTAACGGTCGCGAACATGCGCAGCCTCAGCGAGGACCGCTCGTCGCGTTTGAAGTGGTGGTATGCGCTGTGCGGCGGGGGACTCACCCTGGCGGCCGTGGTGCCGTGTTTTGCGGTCCCGAGCAACGACGCCTG
>JAUIKB010000840.1 GCA_030430975.1 Polyangia bacterium | reverse complement strand
GCGTCATTCCGCAAGTGCTCGTGCTGTACGAGTTTAACGAGGTCCCGCCCGTGCCGGAGTTGGTCGGGCATTTCACGCTCGATGACGATGGTACGAGCGGTGCGCTGGCCATCAATGATGATGTTCAGTTGTCACAGGACGCGCGAATCGATGGCTACGACAGTTCTCAAGGCGCGTACAGCGCGAGCGATGAGGCGTTGGATGTCATTCTCGTGACGAACACCAACAACAACGGGAGCATCCGACTCAAGAATTCGTCAAGCCTGGTCGGGCATACCTACAACAAGCCCGGGGGAAATCCGACCAACGTTGTCAGCCTCGACAGTGGCGCGAGTATTACCGGTAACCGGTACGAACAGTCGGTGGCGTTCTCCATTCCGAGCAGTCCATCGACGCCGAGTGTCAGCAACAACCTGGGCACGCAGACGTACAAGAACAGCGACTCGGTGACACTCAGTTCCGATACGCGCTTTGATGATCTGACGATTCAGAACAGCGCGAAGGTGACCATCAGTGGCGATGTCACCATCCGCATAGATGATGATCTGGTGATCAAGAACAGCGGCCAGATCATCGTGCCTGATGGATCGTCGCTGACGATGTTCGTGGGGGATGACATCACGCTTCAGAACGAGGCGTATCCGATGCCGGCGTCGCCCGGTGACGTCAAAGAGGGCGTGCTGCGAGGCATCTACCGTTTGCGCGCGTCCGACTTGCGTTCCCCGGAAAAGAACTCCAAGGCGAGGGTGCAGCTGTTCGGCAGCGGTTCGATCATGCTCCAAGTGCTCAAGGCTGCGGAACTGCTGGAGAGCGATTACGACGTCGCGGCGGATGTTTGGGCTGTGACGAGCTACCAGCGTCTGCGTGCCGATGGTCTGGCATGCGAGCGAGAGAACCGCCTCCATCCGAAGAGCGAGCCGCTAGTTCCGTACATCACCCAGGCGCTCGAAGGGCACGAGGGTCCGATCATCGCCGCGACCGACTACATGAAGCTAGTGCCCGACCAAGTGGCGCGTTTCGTGCCGTCGCGTTTCGTGCCGCTCGGGACGGACGGTTTCGGCATGAGCGACACGCGCGAAGCGCTGCGTCGGCACTTCGAGGTGGACGCCGAGAGCATCGTGATCGCCGCCTTGGACGCGTTGCGTTTGGACGGCGTGCTCGACGCGGATGCGGTCGTGTCGGCGATCGAGAAACTCGGCTTCAATCCCGACAAGCTGTACGCGCCTCAGGTTTAGCCGTGTTCTTCCCTCAGGTTCGCCCCCGACAGAGCTAGCCCCCGCAGAGCTCATTCCACCAGATTGACCCATCGCAGGCTGAGTCCCGCCACCATGCTTCGAGTGCACCACTTGAACTGCGCCACGATGTGTCCGTGGGGTGGCGCGCTGGTTAGCGGCGAGGGCTCGCTCGTCAGCGCGGCGACGCTGGTTTGCCACTGCCTGCTTATCGAGTCGGCCAGCGGCCTCATATTGGTCGATTCGGGCCTCTCTCGCGCGGATGCTGCGGACGCTCAGCGCAGGCTGGGCAGGGAGTTCGTGAGCGTCGTGCGACCGCAGCTAAAGCTCGCCGAAACGGCCATCGCCCAGGTCCAGGCGCTGGGATTTGACCCTCGAGACGTGCGTGACGTCGTGTTGACTCACCTCGACGTCGATCACGCCGGCGGTATTAGCGACTTCCCGTGGGCCCGAGTTCACGTACTGCGCGCCGAATACGAAGCGGCTATGACGCCGGGTCGACGCGCGGCCGCGCGCTACCGCCAGCGTCAGTTTGCGCATTTTCCACGCTGGCGCCTCCACGAGCCGGTCGGCGACACGTGGTTGGGTGAGCCGTGCGTTGCCGGCCTGCCCGATTTGCCTGACGATCTACGCCTGGTACCGCTGTCCGGGCACTCGAAAGGGCACACGGCCGTGGCAATTCGGCAAGGCGACGGTTGGCTGGTGCACGCGGGCGACGCGTACTTCTATCGTGGCGAGATGCACCCCGCCAGGCGCTACTGTCCGCCAGCGCTGCGTGCGTTTCAATGGGTGCTGGCGGACGATCGACAGCAGCAGCGCAGCGCCCAACGACGCCTGGCGACGGCCGTGAACCGGGAGCAGGGCAGAGTGCGCGTGTTCTGCGCGCACGACCCGGTCGAGTTTGAACGACTGGCAGGTTCTGCAGCTGGCGCGGTCAGCGTGGACCGCAGCCTGCGCGGAGTCGCATAATGCGCGAAGTAGCCGGCGGCTGCCACTGCGGGGCGGTGCGGTACCGCGCCAAGGTCGAGAGCCTGACCGCGCTGAAGTGCAACTGTTCGATCTGCAAGATGAAGGGGTTCGTCCACGTCATCGTGGCTGCTTCGAGCTTCGAGCTACTGAGCGGGGCGAACGTGCTCACATCGTATCGCTTCAATACAGGCGTCGCCGACCACTTGTTCTGCGCACGTTGCGGAGTGCAGTCGTACTATCGACCGCGCTCCCACCCCGATTCGTGGAGTCTGAATCTGCAGTGTCTGGACCAACCGGATTCGGGCGGATTCGAGGTTAAACCGTTCGATGGCGAAAACTGGGAAGCGAACGTCGAGTCCATCCGTTAGCGTGACCCCGGCGCAGCGGGACGCGCTCCAGCGTGACCTCTTGGCGTGGTATCGCGACCATCAGCGCGATCTGCCGTGGCGAGCTACCTCGGATCCGTATGCGGTCTGGGTGAGCGAAGTGATGCTTCAACAGACGCAGGTCGCGACGGTCAAGGCGTACTTCGAGCGGTGGATGCGCCGATTTCCAACCGTGGCCGCCCTGGCCGATGCCGATGCAGATGCGGTGCTGGGGATGTGGCAAGGCCTTGGCTATTACTCGCGCGCGCGTCGACTTCAGGCGGGCGCTCGGGCCGTAATCGAGCGCTTTGACGGCGAGCTGCCGGATACGGTCGAAGCGCTCCTGACGCTGCCCGGCATCGGACCGTACTCGGCCGGAGCGATCGCGAGTATCGCATTCGGGCGGCCGGCCCCAATCGTGGACGGCAACGTGGTGCGGGTGTTGTGTCGGTTGTTCGCGCAGCGAGGCGACCCGACGCGGGCGGCGATGAAGCGGTGGCTTTGGGGAACGGCCGGCGCGCTGGTACCGGCGCGCCGGCCAGGCGACTTCAACCAGGCACTGATGGAGTTGGGCGCGACGGTCTGCACGCCGACGGGACCGCGCTGCGCCACATGTCCGGTGAACCGCACCTGCGCCGCCCACGCCCGCGGGATTAGCCATGAACTGCCCGAGCTGCGGGCGCGACCCAAGGCTCAGCCGGTTCTTATGGTCGCAATGGTGGCGACGGATGGTCGGCGCGTGCTGGTGGAACGATTCGCGGCGGACGCCCCGCGCTGGGCGGGGATGTGGCATTTTCCAGCCACGGAGGTCTCGAAGGGAGAGTCCGCGCAGGCGTGTCTGGAGCGCGTTGCCGGTGAGCGTCTAGGCTGCCGCGGGGAAGTTCGCGGTTTGCTCACGACGCTGCGGCATAGCGTCACCCGATTCCGCATCACGCTCGACGTCTACCGCGTGTCG
>JAUIKB010000839.1 GCA_030430975.1 Polyangia bacterium | reverse complement strand
AAGACGTCGTCGAAGAACACCTCGTTGAACAGTTCGTCGCCGGTGATCTCACGCAGCGGCCGGATCACGATGCCCGGCGTCTTCATATCGACCAGGAAATAGGTGATGCCCTTGTGTTTAGGAGCGCTTTGGTCCGTTCTAGCCAGGCACACACCCCAATGCGCCTTCTGCGCAGCAGAAGTCCACACCTTCTGCCCGGTGAGGCGCCAACCGCCCTCGGCGCGAACAGCCTTGGTCCGAAGCGCAGCCAGATCCGACCCCGCGCCCGGCTCGCTGAACAGCTGGCACCACGTCAACTCGCCTCGCAACGTCGCTGGGACAAACTGCTCGACCTGCTGCGGGTCGCCGTGGTCAAGGATCGTCGGAATCGCCCACCAGCCGATCACCAGGTCAGGGCGCACGATCCCGGCAGCCGCCAACTCCTGATCGATGACCAACTGCTCCGCGGGACCTGCCGCCCGCCCATAGGGCCGCGGCCAGTGAGGCGCCAACAGGCCGGTCTCGGCGAACGCAATCTGTCGCCTATCCTCGGGCGCTGCAGCCACTTCCGCTACCGCGGAAGCAATTTCGGGCCTGAGGTCCGCCACGGAGTCCAAGTCGATCTGCAAATCCCGACGTACACCCCGCTGCGTCAACGCCACCACTCGGCGGAGCCAGCGCGACCTTCCGCCCAAGAACTGGGCGATGCCGTAGGCGCGTCGCAGATACAGGTGTGCGTCGTGCTCCCAAGTGATCCCGATGCCGCCGAGAACCTGGATACAGTCTTTCGCGTTAGCTTTGGCGGCCTCGATTCCCACCGACGCCGCGAGCGCCGCCGCGAGCGAGAGTTGCTCGCAGCCCGCCGTGCGGTCGGCTTCGCCGGCAGCGCGGGCGGCGTCTGCCGCAGCGACCGAGGCCTGTTCGGAGCGCAGCAGCATCTCGGCGCACATGTGCTTGATCGCCTGGAAGCTGCCGATCGGCTTGCCGAACTGCTCACGTACCTTCGCGTATTCGGTTGCTGTCTCAAGCTGCCTCCGAGCAAGCCCCGCCGCCTCGGCGGCCAGCACGGTCGCCGTCAGATCGACGACGAGCTCCCCGGGAACTGAAAGCTCCTCAGCTGCCGCACCGTCGAACACCACCCGCGCCAAGGGGCGCGAGAAATCGGTGGCTTTGAGCGGTTCCACAGTCACACCGTCGGCAGCGGCGTCGATGAGCAACCAGGTGTCACCGGCAGGCAGCAGCAACACCCCGTCGGCGACGGCACCGAGCACGTAGGGGGCGCTGCCCGTGACGAGGCCGCTCGCGTATGACAGCTCGGCGGTCAGTGCGAGCCCGGCGGTGCGGTCGCCGGAAGCAAGAGCCTCAAGCAGGTCGGCGTGTGAACCGTCGAGCACGAGGGTGGCCAACGCCGTCGTGGCCACCGGACCCGGTACCAACGCCGCGGCCGCTTCCTCGACCATCGCGCAGAGATCTGCCACGGTGCCGTCGGCCCCGCCATGTTCCTCTGCCAACGCGACACCGAAGATGCCTAGCTGCGCCAGGCCCTGATACGGCGCGCGCCACCCGGCGGGATCGCCTTGCTCCACCGCGCGCGCACCGTCCACCACTGCGGAAGCCGCGGCCCAACTGCGGACCAGCTCGCGCGCGGCGGACTGCTCATCGTCGATGGTCGCCGAAGTTTTCAGAGATTGAGCCGACACCGGCACTCCTAGCGTTTGGGTGAGAAGACGGTGCTTCCCACTAGAACGTGTTCTAATAGTGTCAGCGTTCGACCGTCAAGTCGACCGTCATCACAGCAGGACACGCCGGTGTCGACACAGCACTGAGGTGAGGAAACAGGGATCGGTATGCGTATCGTTTTCAGCGGGACCGCATCACGGAGGACCCGCTTGTCGCATGGCTGGGAAGTCTGAGTTGTCATCGGAATCGCCGTCACGGCCGCGCCCGACCGGCCCTTCGGGGGCTGCGGGGGCCAACTCGCGACCCCGTCAGGTGTTGAACGTGGCCGTACTGGCCGAATCTGAGCTTGGTTCTGAAGCACAGCGCGAGCGCCGCAAGCGCATCCTCGATGCCACCCTGGCAATCGCGTCCAAAGGAGGCTACGAAGCTGTCCAGATGCGGGCGGTGGCCGAGCGCGCCGATGTCGCAGTGGGAACGCTGTACCGGTACTTCCCGTCGAAAGTCCACCTTCTGGTTTCCGCGCTGGGCCGGGAGTTCGAACGGATCGACGCCAAAACCGACCGAGCGTCGCTGTCGGCAGGCGTCACCGCCTATCAGCGACTCAACATCATGGTCGGCAAGCTCAACCGGGCGATGCAACGCAATCCGTTGCTTACCGAGGCCATGACACGGGCGTTCGTCTTCGCTGACGCGTCAGCAGCCGGTGAGGTCGATTACGTCGGCAAGCTGATGGACTCGATGTTCGCGCGAGCCATGAGCGATGGCGAGCCCACCGAGGAGCAGTACCACATCGCCCGGGTGATCTCCGATGTGTGGCTGTCCAACCTGCTGGCGTGGCTGACGCGGCGCGCGTCGGCAACCGATGTCAGCAAGCGGCTGGACCTGGCCGTGCGGTTGCTCATCGGAGACGGCGACCAGCCGAAGATCTGAACCGGTGGACAGGAGCGAAGCGGCTCGGGGGAACGAACGCGTGGAGCTCCCGCACGAGTTGGCGACCGCTCTCGACGTGGCGGCGCGGTCGCCACGCCTGCTGGTCACGTCTGATTTCGACGGCACGCTGTCGCCGATCGTCAACAACCCGGCCGACGCCCGGCCGCTTCCGGATGCCGGGCAAGCGCTCATCGAACTCGCCGACCTACCTGCGACATCAGCCGCGCTCATTTCCGGCCGCGCGCTGTGCGATCTACGCACGCTCTCGTCGATGCCGCCGACGGTGTCCCTCGTCGGCAGCCACGGCGCCGAATTCGACTCCGGGTTCGCCACCGATATCGATCTGGGGTTGTTACAGAAGATCACCGACACCCTGGCCTCCATCGCGTCCGGCAAACCGGGGGTGACGGTCGAAACGAAGCCTGCCAGCGTCGCCCTACACGTCCGCAACGCCAGTCCGGTCCACGGCGCGGCTGCACTGCGCGAGGCGCGGGCGGCGTCTGATTCCTGGAATGCATACGCAACCGAGGGCAAGGCCGTCCTCGAGTTCGCGGTGATATCGACCGACAAGGGCGAAGCGATCGACATCCTGCGCGAGCGGCACGGCGCGACTGCGGTGGTGTTTTTCGGCGACGACGTCACCGACGAGAAGGCCTTCCGGCGCCTGCGCGAAGCCGACATCGGGGTGAAGGTCGGGCCGGGCGAAACAGCCGCCGCCTACCGCGTCGATTCTCCCGAGAGCGTGGCAACGACCTTGAGATACGTGCTCGACGTTCGGCGTCATTTGTCAGATCGGCAATAGATATTGGCATTTCCGTGGAATGCCGCCACGCTGCATCTATGACGGATTCCATTAATGCCGCCGACGCTCTCGCCTCCGAGTGGGATGAGCGGTACACCTCACTCGCGGAGAAAATCCCAGACGGCAAACCT
>JAUIKB010000838.1 GCA_030430975.1 Polyangia bacterium | reverse complement strand
CGGTGGAGTTCTGTTGAGCGTTGGCGGCGCCGATCGCGATCAGGGTCGAGACGGCAACGGCCGCAAAGGGTCGCCAAGCGGTGGAGATGGGTGTCAGCCAGCGCTCGATGAAGCCGATCTTGTCGGCGAGGGAATCCGCGATCGCCAAAGCCAGCAGCACGCCGCCGACCGTGTAGAGCACCCACGCTGGTCCAAGCTGGTGGAGACCCGCGTGTAGTTGGGGATCCATGATAAAGTCAGGTAGCTCGCTCGGTCCGACGAACACCACGATCAGGCTCAGCGGTAGCCACGGGTTCTTTCCCGCGGCAGCGCTCGCAGCGACAGCGGTGACGACCGAGGAAGGGATCGCGGACATGGCGCCCCAGCATAACCACCATTTGCGCGATCGGCTGGCTGTTCGGTGGGCGAAAACGGGGCAATAACGCACGGCGCACGATGAAATCGCGCGAGGGGTAGATGGCCCAGTCGAGACTGCTATGTTCTCGGTGCGATGGGTACGCCCAAGGAGGTCAAAGTCGGCGCGTTCGTCCTGCTCGGGATGATCGTTGCAGGCATGGTCACGTTCATGATCGGCTCGGAGAGCGCGCTGTTCAGCTCCAAAGACCAGTTCCACACGACCTTCACCGACGTGCAGGGCCTGAAGGCGGGGTCACCAGTGCGGATGGGTGGCATCGACGTGGGGAGCGTCGATGCGGTCCGGTACGCACAAGATCCGAAGGACGCGCGCTTGCACGTGACGCTGAATATCGTCTCGAGCGAAAAGGTCCGTATCCGGCAGGACAGCATTGTCTCCATCGCCAACAAGGGTCTGCTGGGCGACAAGATGGTGGTCATCGAGGTAGGCAGCGCCGACAAGCCAGCGATCCCTGCGGGCGGGACTATCAAGAGCCAAGATCCGGAAGACTTCACGGCGGTGTTCAGCAAGATCGGTCCGATGGCCGACAAGGCCGAGGGCGTGCTGATCAATCTGGAAAAAGGGACCGCGCCACTCGCGGACAAGAAGTTCCAAGAGGATTTGAAACAAACCGTCGCCTCGTTGTCCGGAATCTTGAAAGCGGTCGACAAGGGTGATGGCTACGCGAGTCGTTTCCTCCACGATAAGTCTGAAGCCGACAAGCTTTCGCGGACGCTAAGCAACGTCGAGCGTTCGACGAGAAGGCTCGACGGGCTGCTCAGCGGCCTGAACACGACCGTGCGTCGGGTCAATACCGGACCGGGCTTCGCGCACGAGATGGTCTACGGCGAAACCGGCACCAAGACCGTTGGCCGTTTCGGCGACGCAGCCAACGAGCTTGCGGTGACCCTGCGCGGTGTGCGCGAGGGCAACGGTATCGCGCGGAGCGTTATCTATGGCGATGACCAGTCTCAAGAGGTGATGGGCAACATCAACAAGATGACCAAGGACATGCGCAAGATCGTCGCCGGCATCCGTGCCGGGAAGGGCACGATCGGTGCGCTGCTCGTCGACCCATCCGTTTACGAGGACCTGAAGATGCTCTTCGGCAATGTGCAGCGCAACCAAGTGCTCCGCGCGCTGGTGCGGTACTCGATCAAACGCGACGAGAAGATCCGCCCGGTGCAGGTCAAGGACCCCGGCCCGGCGGGCGCCGCTGGGGTGCCCACCGGCAAGAACTCGGCACCCAAGCCTGGCAGTTTGGCAGTCGGCAAGAACCCGTCAGGGCGCCGTTCCATTCCCGCGCAGGCCAAGGAATCGTCGCCGGCTGCGGATAAGGCGGTTAAACCACTGCCGCCAGCGGCCAAGTAGCCACTTTCCTTCAAAATTCTCCCTTCGATGCGGCGACGGCGCCGAGTCGTCGCCCTATACTCAGCGCAATGCGTGTCATCGAGCGGCTCGGCAAGACTCTGGTTGTACTCGGCGTCTTCACCATCGCGTCCTACTTTGCGGTTCGGTTCGGAACCGGCGGTCTGTGGCGCGGACTTGAGGCCGCGCACGCGGTCACGGCGCCCGGCGCGCCGAAAGCTCCCTACGACCTGACGCAGCTCACGGCCGTTAACGAAACGCTGAAGACGATCCGTAACAAGTACGTCGAGCCCAAACGCGTCAAGCCGCGCCAGATGTTCTTGAACGCTCTGGACCAGATCCAAAAAGAGGTCGCCCAGGTCATCGTCACGCACAAGAAGAAAGCACCGACGGTAACGGTTCGCGTCGGCACTGAGTCGAAGTCCGTGCGCGTGGACAACGTCCAAGGGCCTTGGGATGTCTCGGCACGGCTGCGCGAGGTGTTCGTGTTTCTTCAGAAGCATCTCAAGAACAAGCCCGAGGTCGACCTACGGGAGATCGAATACGCGGCTTGCAACGGAATGCTGCGAACGCTGGATCCGCACAGCGTGTTTCTCAGCCCTGAGTCGTACCGCGAGATGAACCTGTCCACCTCCGGGCACTTTGGCGGCCTCGGCATCGTGATTTCGATTCGCGATCAGATGCTGACGGTCATGCGCCCGATGGCCGGAACCCCGGCGGGACGAGCCGGTCTCAAGCGGTTCGACCGTGTGACCAAGATCAACCGCGAGTCGACGCTCAACATGCCACTCGACGATGCGGTCAAGCGTCTGCGCGGCGAACCCGGCACCAAGGTGACGATTTGGGTTCATCGCGACGGCAAAGACGGTTGGAATGGTTCGAGGCCATTCGAGCTGACCCGCGAAGAGATCCGCATCAAGAGCGTTGAGTCACGACTCCTGACGAAGGGCGTCGGTTACGTGCGACTCAAGCAGTTCCAGAGCACGACGTCGCGCGAGCTGGCTAAGGCGCTGGATTCTCTGCGCGCCAACGATCCCCTCAAAGCGTTGGTGCTAGACCTGCGCGGCAATCCTGGCGGCTTGCTCGGCGAGGCTGCCAAGGTCGCGAATCTGTTCCTGGAACAAGGCGTCATCGTGGCGACGGTTGGCCACAGCGAAGGCCGCGAGGAAAAGCGCGCTAAGCGCCGCGGAACCGAGCCTAACTACCCGCTGATCGTGCTCACGAATCCGTCGAGCGCCAGCGCCTCAGAGATCGTCGCCGGCGCGCTCAAGAACCACAATCGCGCGGTTATCGTCGGTCAAAAGACGTTCGGCAAGGGCACGGTACAGCTCGTCTTTCCGAAGATCACGCCGGACGGGGCGGCTTTGAAACTGACTATCGCGCAGTACCTCACTCCCGGCGACGTATCGATTCAAGGGGTGGGGGTTTCGCCAGACGTCGAGCTGGATCCGATGACCGCGGACAAGCTGGAGATGGATCTGTTTCGCACCGAGCATCCGCTGCGCGAACGTGACCTCTCCAAGAGCCTAACGTACGACGCTAAGAAATCGACCGATCGGCCGTTCATCAAGGTTCGGTACAACCTGCCGGAAAAGCAACGCACCGAGATGCGTGAGCAGGGTCAAGATTTAGATACCTTCCGCGAGGACTACCCGATCAAGTTCGCCAAGAAGCTAGCGCTTAAGCTTCCGACGGGCACGCGCAAGCAGCAGCTGCAGAGCGCCAAGCCATTGATCGAGAAGCTCCAAGACGAGCAAATGGCG
>JAUIKB010000837.1 GCA_030430975.1 Polyangia bacterium | reverse complement strand
CGAGCGCCGCGAGTCGTAAAGAAGTTGCGCGGCCCCGGCGCCGGATTGAACCGCTGGACGGAGAACTCCCCGTCGATAGCCTGAGCGGATGCTGTCGTCACCCCGGTGAAGGCTGTCAACAGAGCGGCGGTAGCGACGACATGGCGAAGGGTTGAGGTACGGATCATCGGTGTCTCAGCGGTTGGTTTGCAGCGTGAACTGCGCGTGCGGGGCAGCCCCGCTTAAAAATTCTGCTCCTCCCAAGGCTCGCACAGTCGGCAGAGCGACCGCAACGGCGTATTGTCTAATGTGAACGATGTCGATGTGCGGCCAGTGCAAGAGCCTCGTCGAGGACCAGGCGCAGTTCTGCCCGCACTGTGGCTCAGCTATCGTTGCCGCTTCGGTAAATGCTCATAGCGCCCCGCCCCAGCGGCTCGGTGAGGGGAGCCAAGTCGATCTGGGCTGGGGCCGCGTGGCGGTTACGTCACGCCTCGGCGAAGGTGGCATGGGCGTGGTCCACAAGGGCTGGCTCTATTACAACCCCGAAGGCGAGCGGGCGACCGAACCGCCTCACCCGGTAGCGATTAAGGCGCTCCACCCGATGTTGCGCGGTCGAGATCGCGCGCGCCGGCTGTTTCTTTCGGAGGCCACTCTGCTGAGTCGGTTGAGCCACCCGAATATCGTGCATTTCTTCGGACTAGCTGAAGGCGACCAGCTAGCGATCGTCATGGAGCTCGTCGACGGGTCGGCGCTGAATGAAGTCATCGCGCGGCACGTGCAACGGGCGGTGCCGGGGGGGCTGCCAGCGATGCCCTTTGCCCGCGCCTGGCATTACTTTTCGCAGCTGCTGGGCGCGCTGGCCGCCATCCACGCTTTGGGGATTATCCACCGCGACGTTAAGCCAGCCAACGTTCTGGTGCGGCGCGACGGCGTCGTGAAGCTCACCGACTTCGGCATCGCGCGGGTACCGGCAGAGGAAGCGAAAAACACCGGGGGAATGGCGCCGGGCACCGGCGCCTATATGTCGCCCGAACAAGTGCTCGGCCGCGATATCGACGCTCGTAGTGACCTGTATAGCGCCGCGATAGTGCTCTACGAGATGCTCGTCGGCGTGACGCCGTTCGATCGGCCGGAGCGCAACGAGGTCATGGTGCGTACGGCACAGGTTCAGGAAACCGCCAAACCGATATCGCAGCTGATTCCCCAGGCACCTCGAATCCTGGATGCGTTGATGGCACAGGCGCTCGCCAAGGACCGCGCCAATCGCTACGAGTCGGCGATCGCCATGGGCGAGGCGTTCCGAAAGGCGCTCGATCTCCCAGAGTCGGCTGGATGGTCCGCGCAGCAGGAGTTCGCGGCACACGCGCAAGTCATCTCGATGGCCGTGCCTCAACAAGGCTCCGGAGTTCCCACGACCGATCCCGGTCTACCGGCCCAGGTAGCACCACCTTCGGCACCCGCCGTGCCTGCGCCACCGGCTCCGGCTCCGGCTCAGCCGCATTCGCCGGTCAGGCCCGAACCACACCGACCACGCGTCACCACTCGCACTCAACCGATCGAGCGATTTGATGCCGGTCGGCTCCGCACCGCGATGATGACAGCCTACAAGAAGCCCTAACTCGCCGGATATGGCCGGTAAGCCGAATTATCCCCGCTGACTTCGCATCCAAGTCCGACGTTGACACTGCTAGCCCTAACAGGCAGAAGGGCTGCGGCGCCGTCATCCGGCGCTGGATTCTCGTCGGAACGTCACCATGCTTAAAGGCAAGCTCGCCCCCCTGCTCACCGCTTTGATTCTTCTGCCGCAGGTGGCGTGGGCTCAGCCGGCCCCGGCGCCCAAGCCGCCGGCGGAAAAGGAAACGCCAGCAGACGGCGATAAGGAAGATACTTCCGAGCCTGCCAAGCCGCCGGTCGAAGTTGCCGACGACGATGACGATGACGATGACGGCGCCGGTGCGCCGCCGGCTGACCCGCCCCCAGAACAGCCCGACCCCGGGCCACGCGTCGGCGCGGGTGGCTTCCTGCCAGGTGGCCTCGGTGGCGGCGTAGGCGGTGTCGTCAAGACGCCAACCGACAAGCCGGTCGCGACCGACGAGGACGGCAAGAAGCCGAAACCGCGCGACGAAGACGAGGTCTTTGCAGAAGACTGGTGGTCACACGCGCGCCCCGTGCTCGAACTCCACGGCTACTTTCGCGTCCGCGCCGAGTTGTTTCACAACTTCTCCCTGGGCCGGGTCGACAGCCCACTGCAAGCACTCTGGCCGCTTCCGAGCGACAACAACTACAACGGTGAAGCCGACACCTACGGCCCGGTTCTTTGTACCGGCTCCGAGTCCGCGGAATCGAATCTGGACAGCGACGACGCCGCAGATGGGTTATTCCCATGCAAAAATAAGTCGCAGGCCGGCGCCAACATGCGCTTTCGACTCAATCCGGAGATCCACATCTCGGACAACCTGCGCATCATGGGACAGATCGACCTGCTCGATAACCTGGTCCTGGGTTCGACCCCCGAAGGCTTTCAGATGGAAGTGCGCGAAGGCACTCAGGTAGCGAGTACCCGTGGCGGCTACTCGCCTCTGGGTGCGTTCGACAACACTCAGGCGCCGCCAAGTGCCGGGCAAAACGGCATCGCGGACTCGATTCGCGTTAAGCGTGCCTGGGCCGAGTACCTCACACCGGTCGGCCTGCTGCGATTCGGGCGCATGCCTAGCCACTGGGGCCTGGGCCTACTGGCCAACAGCGGCGACGGCTACGATGATGACTTCCAGTCGACCGCTGACCGCATCATGTTCGCGACGGGCATCAAGTCGCTGGACCTGTACATCGTCGGGGCATGGGACTTCGTCAACGAAGGCCCGATCTCCGAGAATCTCCGGTTGCCTCAGGCGCAGGCGTACGATCGCGGCCAGCTCGACGACGTGGACCAGTACGTGCTGGCCGTCATGCGGAAGAAGAACAAGGACCAGACCAAGGTTGCGCTGACGCGCGGGGACGTCGTGGTCAACGGCGGCGCCTACGTCGTGCACCGTCGGCAGATCCTGGCGAACGACGCGCCGGGCACGGCGGCGAGCGGCGCGTATGTGCCCGGCCAAAGCGGCAGTGACCAGATTACCAACGGATACGTGCGACGCGGAGCCACCGCCTGGATCCCGGATATCTGGTTCCAGCTGCTGTACAAGAAGTTCCGGTTCGAGCTGGAGGCCGTCACAATCCAAGGATCGATCGAGAACGTTCGGAACGAACAGTCGACGGACGCTCTGAAGGTTCGACAGTACGGATTCGCCGGTGAGATCGAGCAGCGCCTGATCGAGGACCGTCTAAAACTCGGCTTTCACTTCGGGTGGGCGTCCGGCGATCCCGACGCCAGCGAGTCATCCAACCAGGGCTCCGGCGGTCTCTCGCCAGGCTTCAACGGCCTCCAGCCGCAGCTCGGCGATGACACGATCTCAACGTTCCGGTTCCACCCGAACTACCGCGTCGACCTCATCCTGAACCGCAACATCCTGACTCGCGTTCAGGGCTCGTACTATTTCCGGCCATCCG
>JAUIKB010000013.1 GCA_030430975.1 Polyangia bacterium | reverse complement strand
CGTCGAACGCGCCGCACGCCCTCAGGGCCTCCGCGGCAAAAAGCGGAACCGCGAACAGCAATGGCGCGCGGGTCATGTAGCCCAGCGCTATCATCAGGCCGGCGAGCAGCGGTCGCTGTGCGTCGAGCGCGAACAAAAGGTAGAGAGCCGCCAACCCGGCGCCCACGACATGGGCCGCAAACCACACCGTGCCCTGCTCCGCCGTGAAAAAGTAGACCGTCCCGAAGGCGAACAGCAACGCGAGCAGCAGGTTCTCGCGAGGTAGGCGGTCAGAGCGCCCGCCCCGGCTCAGTTTTTCGAACGCGAGAAACAGCACAGCCGGGGCGATCCCCGCAAGCCAGAGGAAGAACTGTCCGTCTTGGACGTTCACCGCAGCTCCAGCTACCTTAACGAGCGGGACCAGCAACAAGGCCGGAAAGGCCGGGAACGTAACGAACCATTTGTCCGCGTAGCGGGCGAAGTCGTTGTTCCCCGCATAAGCAGGCGGTGGTCCGCCCAGGTCCAGATGACCGTTGAGCCAGGCCTCGGCGAGAAGCGCGAAGTGGTTGTAAGGAGTGTGCTCGCGAATGCGCTCGGGAGCGGCTAGCGCGAAGAACACAGCGGTAGTCAGGGCATAGATCGCCAGCGCCCACCGAACGCGCGACCGACGGGACAACGCACCGGGCTCCGACGACGGTTTCGATTGGTCTTCTGTCATCTAGCCCACTCGACAGACCTTGCGGTCTGTGCGCGCCGCGATCATGCTGCCGGCATGTCGCGGCAGTTCGTCGTTCAGCTAGCAGATCTCGAGCACGGCGAGAAACACGCCGAGTGGGACATACCGCCGGCGTGGCTCAAAGCCGCCACCGCCGACACCGAGGCCGAACCTCGGGGCGGCACCGGGCATTTGGACCTCGTCCTCCAGAAGAACGGACGGGACGTCGTGGTGCGCGGCCGCGTCGACTGCCCGCTATCCATGCCGTGCGCGCGAACCCTCGAACCGGTTGATGTCGACGTGGACGCTGAAGTGTTTCTGATGCTGTCACCAGCAGCTGCCGAAGACACAGGCAAGCGGCGAAATTCGGGCGACAAAGGGCGAAAACGGCGGCGAGGTGCAGCTGAACCGGATCGGGAGCTCAGCGACGAAGAAGCCGCGGCCGACACGTTCACGGGCGACGAAGTCGTGCTCGACCATTACATTCGCGAGTTCATCCTGCTGGAACTTCCGCTATTTCCCTTGCGCTCACCCGCTTCTCCCGCTATCTCCACGCGCCCTGACGGGTCGGCGGGTGTGTCAACCGCATCCGCCGATGAGCCAGTCATCGACCCTAGACTGGCCCCGCTGCAGGAAATTGCGCAACGAATGCGCAAGAAAGAGGAGTAGCCACGTGGCAGTTCCCAAGCGTCGACAAAGCCATACCCGGACCCGTTTGCGCCGTCAGCAGCACGACAAAGTGAGTGCGCCCAACGTCATCGCCTGTGCGAACTGTTCGGCACCTTGCCTCGCTCACCGTGTGTGCCCGTCTTGCGGCTTCTACAAAGGTCGCGCGGTCGTCAAAGCTTCCGAAACCGAAGACGCATAAGTCAGCGTTCTTGCTCCGGTTGTGCCGATTCTCGCGCAACCGGCTCAACCAATCGGCTCAGCGCCATTTTGGTTCAACCATTTCGTGACTAACGCGAAGGTTCAGCGTATCAGGGGTGCATGTCGCCCACGCTCGTGCCCCGTAGCCGCATTCTCGGAACCGGCGCTTACGCGCCGGCCAAGGTTCTGACGAACGCCGATCTCGAGAAGATCGTCGACACGTCTGACGAGTGGATCCGAGACCGCACCGGCATCGGTGAACGGCGTGTCGCCGCCGAAGACGAAGCCGCCAGCGACATGGCGCTCCACGCCGCGCAGTCGGCGCTGGAAGCCGCCGGTCTGCAGCCAACCGATCTCGACATGATCATCGTGGGCACGATCAGCGCTGACATGCCCCTGCCAGCCTGCGCAGCGTTCCTGCAGCAGAAGCTCGGCTGTCGCGCGATTCCTTCGTTCGACGTCGCCGCTGCCTGCGCGGGATTCGTGTATGCGTTGTCGATCGGAGACCAATTCATCCGCTCCGGCATGCAGAAAAACGTATTGGTCGTAGGCGTTGAGTTGCTATCCCGGGTGCTCAACATGGAGGACCGCACCACGTGCGTTCTGTTCGGCGACGGCGCTGGCGCGGCCGTGCTAGGCCCGGCGAACGGCGACGGCCGCGGTGTACTTTCAACTCGTCTCTACACCGACGCGTCGCTCGCAGAGTCGCTGTGCATACCGGGCGGCGGGAGCAAGGAGCCGCTGTCCGCTGCCGGCATCGAGGCCAAGCGCGACAAAGTCCACATGATCGGTCGCGACATATTCAAGGTGGCTGTCCGAAACCTCACGAGCGCGTCTCAGAACGCTCTGAGCGACGCTGACATCAGCGCAGACGACGTAGACTGGGTCGTGCCGCATCAGGCCAACATGCGGATCTTGTCCCAGGTCGCAACGCGGCTCCAGGTGCCGCTCGACCGCTTCGTGCTCAACATCGAACGATACGGGAACACATCGAGCGCCTCCATCCCGATCGCACTGGATGAGGGGGTTCGAGATGGCCGCATTCAGCCGAACCAAACGGTTTTGATGTGCGCCCTCGGTGCGGGCATCTCGTGGGCGAGCGCGCTGGTGCGCATGTAGCGATTCAGACGCAAGCGCAGCGCGCTGAAAACCGTTGCGTTGCTCGACCGAACGCATGAACGTAAGGCTATGGCGTTAGCGTGGCTGTTCCCGGGTCAAGGCACTCAACGTGTCGGCATGGGCAAAGATCTCTACAGCGACTCCGCGGTCGTTCGGCAAACGTTCGAAGAAGCAGACGACGCGCTGGGATGGTCGATCTCCGAACTCTGCTTCAACGGTCCCGCCGACCGACTGACGCTGACCGCCAACACTCAGCCCGCGATCCTGACCACCAGCATCGCGATCTTCCGGGCGCTCAAACAGCACTTGGGCGACACCATGACCGGTGCTTACGCAGCCGGTCATTCACTCGGTGAGTACAGCGCACTGGTGGCGACTGGAGCCCTCACGCTGGCCGAAGCCGTGCGGCTCGTGCATCTACGCGGAACGGCGATGCAAGACGCTGTACCGGCCGGCGACGGCGCGATGGCTGCGGTGCTGGGCGGTGACCGAGCCGCAGTCGACGCCCTGTGTCAGGAAGCCGGTGATGCGGGAGTCGTGGCGCCAGCGAACTACAACGCGCCCGGTCAGATCGTCATCGCCGGCGCGACGCCGGCGGTCGACCGCGCCCGGTCGCTTGCCAAGGCACGCAAGCTCAAGGCCATTCCGCTCAAGGTGAGCGCCCCGTTTCATTGTGCGCTGATGGCGCCAGCGGCTGCCGCGGTGCGCGCTGCATTGGTGGACGTGACGGTGCGAGCGCCGACGTTGCCTGTCGTGTCCAACGTGACCGCGACGCCGACCACCGACCCGGCCGCGATCGCCGATCTGCTCGTGCGTCAGATCGACGGCGCGGTGCTGTGGCAGCAATCCATCGAGTGGTTGCGTGATGCGGGTGTTTCCCACGCCCTCGAGATCGGTCCTGGCACAGTGCTGGCAGGCCTGGTTCGCAAGACCGACAAGTCGATTCCGGTGTTGTCGGTGGGTGACCGCGAGCAGATCGAGGCCGCAAAGGCCTGGCTTGCCGAGCACTCGCCCTAAAAACTTTCCTAATTCTAGCTAGTTACCGACCGTCCCTGGCTGCGCTCCTAAATCGGGCGTGGGATTGATCTTTGGACCGTCCCGCCGCCCGCATCGTGCTAAACAGGCGCGCGTCTGGCCCCGGGTGGGGCGGTGGGACTCCGATCTACGGGCAACCGGCGACGGAGGCGAGTTTCCTCATGTTCGATCTCAGTGGCAAAGTAGCGTTCATTACAGGCGGGTCACGCGGTATTGGTCGCGCTGCGTGCGAGGCACTAGCGAGTCGCGGTGCTCACGTGCTGATCGGCTATGGTTCCTCCGAGGCGCAGGCGGCCGAATGCGCTCAAGGGATCGCGGCCGCCGGTGGCAAAGCCGAGTGCGTTCAGCTCGACGTCTCCGACGCGCAGGCGGCCGAAAACACGATCGCGCAAGCGGCCAAGACCGCTGGCCGCCTAGACATTCTTGTCGCGAGCGCAGGCATCTCAGTCGATGGGTTGCTGCTGCGCCTAAAAGACGACGATTTCGATCGCATCCTGGCAGTGAACTTGAAGGGCGCCGTCGCATCTGCGCGCGGTGCGCTCAAACCGATGATGCGAGCGCGAGCTGGGCGTGTGATCTTCCTTTCCAGCGTCGTCGGCGAGGCCGGCAACGCAGGGCAAACCGCCTACGCTGCTTCGAAAGCAGCTCTACTCGGTGTGACCAAATCCTTGGCAAAGGAATACGCAGGGCGTGGCATTACCGTCAACGCGATAACGCCCGGTTATATCGAGACGGATATGACGGAATCGCTCACCGAAGAGCAAAAAGCCGCGATGCACAGCGCTATTCCACTCAAGCGCGCCGGCACGGTCAACGACGTCGCAGCTGCAGTCGTCTACCTCGCCTCTGACGAGGCGTCGTACGTCACAGGACATGCGCTGCGCGTAAACGGGGGCATGTACGTCTAGGACTTCGCGCGGCATCCGCTGTTGGAAAGCCGCACCAAACCGCACACTAAATCACGCAAAGGCCGACTACGGCCGCTGGGAGGCACTCATGGGCGAGCGCAACATCACCGCTGAGGTGAAGCGAATCATCAAGGAACAACTCGACGTCGACGAGGCGGACATCAAAGCCGAATCGTCATTCATCGACGATCTAGGCGCCGACTCGCTCGGACTGGTCGAGCTAGTGCTCGCGTTCGAGGAAGCGTTTGAGATCGACATTCCCGACGAGGACACCGAAAAAATCCGGACCGTACAAGACGCGGTCGACTACATCGAGCGCCACGAGGCAAACTGAGCGGCGCCCAGCGCATCGCCAAGTCTGGCGATAGGGCTGGCGCACCTGACTTACTAAGGAGCGGCATGGAACGGGTGGTTATCACCGGCCAAGGGCTCGTCACACCGGTCGGCATCGGCACCGCGGAAACGTGGAACGCCCTGCTCGAAGGTCAAAGCGGCGCTGGGCCCATCGAGCAGTTCGAGGTCACCGACGACTTTCCCTCGCGCTTTGCATGCGAGGTGAAGGGCTTTGATCCCGCGCAGTACATGCCGCGCAAGAAGATCAAGGAGGTGGCGCGCTTCATCACGTTCTCGATGGGGGCGACCAAGCTCGCGTTCGAGGACGCCGGACTAGAACTCGCCGAAGAAGAACGCGACCGCGCGGGATGCTTCATCGGAGTCGGTCTTGGCGGCCTCGAAAACCTCGAGCGAGTGAAGATGATCCTCGAGAAGCGCGGGCCGAAGAAGGTCAGCCCGTACTTTATTCCATCGCTCATCGGTAACCTCGCGGCCGGACAAGTCAGCATTCAATATGGCCTGCGCGGGCCGTCGCTCGCCCACACCAGCGCTTGCTCATCGAGCGCCCACGCCGTGGGCGAAGCCGTTGAGTGGATTCGACGCGGTAAAGCAGACGTGATGGTGGCAGGCGGCGCAGAAGCGACGATCACACCGATCGGCATCGCGGGCTTCAGCGCGATGTTCGCTCTGTCGCGCCGCAACGACGAGCCCAAGCGCGCTTCTCGCCCGTTCGACAAAGACCGCGACGGATTCGTTTGCGGCGAGGGTGCGGGCACGATGATCCTGGAGTCGCTCCCCCACGCGAAGCGCCGCGGCGCCAAGATCCTGGCTGAAATCGTTGGCTACGGCGCGACCAGCGACGCCTACCACATTACTAAGCCGGGCCCTGGCGGATTGGGCCCGATTCGCTCCATGCGGCTCGCTCTTGAGGACGCGGGTCTAAAGCCGAGCGACGTCGGGTACGTCAACGCCCACGGCACGTCGACGCCGGCGGGCGACATCGAAGAGTCCAAGGCCCTGGAGGAAGTCTTCGGGGAACACGCCGTCAGCAAACGGCTCTGGGTAAGCTCGACCAAATCGATGATGGGACACCTTCTAGGCGCAGCTGGCGCGGTTGAACTCGGCGTTTGTGCCAAGGTGATCGAAACCGGCCGCATACCACCGACCATCAACCTGGAAAACCAGGACGAGCAATGCCGTCTCGACTACGTCGCCAACACAGCGCGCGAACGCAAAGTAGAGTGCGCGATGTCAAACTCATTCGGTTTTGGCGGCACGAACGCCACGCTGATCATTTCCGCGTTTCAGGACTAACCGCTCGACCCGGTCCGCCAGAGCGTCACCTTTCAAATCATGCAGTGCCCTTACTGTCGCGAGATGGATTGCCGAGTGGTCGACTCTCGGCTCGCCGCAGGTGGCACCTGCACGTGGCGCCGCCGCGTCTGCGACGGTTGCAAGCGCCGATTCACGACCTATGAGCGGGTCGAACACGCCCTGCCCACGGTTGTGAAAAAGAACGGCCAGCGCGAGCCTTTTGCCCGGGAGAAACTCCTGCGCAGCCTGCATATCGCGTGCAACAAGCGCCCGGTGTCTGCGGACACGCTAGAGGCTCGGGTCGATCAGATGGAGCGTGAGCTCGCGCAAAGCGGCGAGAAAGAGATCGACGCCGCCGACATTGGCTCGCGCGTCATGCGTCTGCTCCGAGATCTCGACGAGGTCGCTTACGTGCGCTTCGCGAGCGTGTACAAGTCGTTTCGAGATATCGATGAGTTCATGCACGAGATGGGGAAGCTCGTCCGGTCTCGATCCGACTCGACAGCGGGGGCCGACGCCGAGGCCAAGTCATGACGGACAAAGATGAAGAGATGATGCGCCGCGCGCTGGGCGTGGGACACCACGGTGACCCTTCGCCCAACCCGCACGTAGGCTGCGTGGTCGAGCGCGACGGCAACGTCATCGCCGAAGGGTTTCACGCAGCCGCGGGACAGGACCACGCGGAAGTCGTGGCACTTAAAGAAGCCGGCGATGCGGCCAAAGGCGCGTGCCTGTACGTGACGCTCGAACCCTGCAACCACGAGGGCCGCACCCCGCCCTGCTGCGACGCCATCATCGAAGCAGGTGTGAGCCGGGTCGTGATCGGCTGCCCTGATCCGAACCCAAACGTCGAAGGCGGCGGTATCCAACGGCTCGAAGAGGCCGGCATCGAAGTCGTCACAGGTGTCCTCAAGGCCGAATGTGAGGAGCTGATAGCGCCATGGGCGAAGTACGTCACCGAGGGCGTCGCCTACTTGGCGCTCAAGCTCGCGCTGAGCCTCGACGGGCGGATTGCAACCCGCACTGGCGCATCCAAGTGGTTGACCTGCGCGGAATCGCGGGCGCGCGTGCACGGCCTTCGGGCGTGGCACGATGCTGTCATGGTTGGCATCAATACGGTCATCGCGGACGATCCACGGCTAACGGTGCGAGACGTTCCCGGCCGCAACCCAATCCGGGTCGTTGTGGACAGCAAGCTCCGCCTGCCTTCGAACAGTCAGCTGGTCACCAGCGCGCGTGAAACGCCGACGTGCGTGGTAACAACCCATGCGGCCGATGCGGCCGCCGCTGAAGCACTAGAAGCGGCAGGCGTTGCCGTCCTTCGAGTCGCGCCAACCGCCGAGGGGCGCTGCGACGTGCTTTCAACGCTGAAGGCGCTCGCGGAACGGGAGGTCGTCAGCGTGATGTGCGAAGGCGGGGCAGAGCTCGCTGGCAGCCTGCTCGCCGCGAAGCTTCCCGATCAAATGCATGCGTTCATGGCGCCGGTGATGCTGGGACCGCGCGGCAAGCCGGGGGCGGTCGACTGGGCCGGTCCAGAAAGCCCAGCCGAGGCACCCCGGATCGACAACGCACGGTGGGAGCTGTCCGGCTCGGACGCCTACGTCCACGGTCGCTTGCGGTACCCCGCCAAGACGCGGACCTCGCCGGGCACCTGAGTGGATTGCTCGGCGTCTCCCCGAGTGTTACATACCGCCTAATGGCGCTTCGCGAGATCCTACACTACCCCGACCCGCGACTCCGCGAGGTTGCGGACCCCGTCGACGAGGTAACCGACGAGATCAGAACGCTGATCGAGGACATGGCGGAAACGATGTACGACGCGCCCGGCGTCGGCCTCGCCGCAACTCAGCTAGGCATCAAGAAGCGTATCTTTGTCATCGATTTAGCCGGGGATGACGAGCCGAGCGACCTTCGTGTGTTCATCAATCCAGAGCTCTCCGATGCGGCCGGCACTCAGACGTGGGATGAAGGCTGCCTCTCGTTTCCGGGGGGCAACGCGGAGATCAAGCGGGCCGCGACGATCCGCGTCCGCGCCCTCGACGCCAACGGACAGGCCTTCGAACTCGAGGCGGACGGACTGATGGCGGTCGCCATTCAGCATGAGAACGACCACCTCAACGGCATCCTAATGATCGACAAACTCAACCCGCTGAAAAAGCGGCTACTCGGACGCAAGATGTCGAAAGCGCAGGCTGCATCCGTCTGACGGATCGACGCGTTCAACGAGCCGCCTGGCCGAAAAAGCCAGCCTGCCGAGCCACCATACGGCTCACGCTATCGGGACGGCGGTCGCGTGAAGAGCGAGCGCTCCACGGGAACGCCCCGCGCGCGGAAGTCCTCCATCACCATCGGCACGGTGCCGGTGGCTGTGAAGCTGCCTTCGATCGCCCCACCCGCGGCCGTTCGTTCAACGTGAAAGTTGAAGATATCGTTGAGCGCGATCTCTTCGCCCCGCACACCCACGACCTCGGCTACGCGCAGGACGCGGCTCCTACCGTCGCGAAGCTTTGCGACTTCAAGCACGATATCGAAGGACGCCGCCACCGACTCCCGCGCGCCAGCCAGCGTCAGCGCCCGCTCGCCCATCAGGTCAGCGACCACACGCGACAAGCCTCGGCGTAATCCGGGTGCTCGGCAGGCTGCGACAACACCGTCATCCCCCTGACCGATCAAGTCCAGCGTCGCAGTCGCAATCGCGCCTGACATCGAGTCCACGACCAAGCGCCCTTCGCTCGATCGCGTGGCGGCCGCCATCATGCGCGAAGCATCGTCGTCATCACCGATGGCGATACGGATGGCCCGCCCGTCGCCGGCGGCGATTTCGTCGTCGCCTTGAACGATCACCAAATGGCCATCCCCCACGGCGCCGCTGAGGGCGTTGAGCAAATGGGACGCCCCTGCGGCACGAGGACCGATGACCAGCAGGTTGACCCGCGCGCTGACACACTGTCCGAGGAACGTGGCGATAGCGCGGGATATCGTTCCCCGCCGCACCAGGCTTTCGAGGGACGTGGTGAGTCGGCGAGGTTTCGTAATCGTCAGACACGTTCCCGTCAGCGCACCACGGCCGCACAGGGCGGCCAGGCGTGCGCCGCTGGGCAAGCGTCGCTCGATGACGGTCTCGTCGGCGTGCCGCGGGCGCCCGCTGCTCTCGCACAGTCTCGACAGGACGCGATCGAGGGACTCGGCGCTCGAGAAAGGTGGCTCGACGCTACGCTGTGTATCGCCACGTGAAATCACGACGCGGTCGTACCGAGACACGCTCAGCTCGCCGACTTCGTCGTCCTCGAGCGCGCCGCCGATCGGACCTAGCTCCACGAGCTCCGCGCATGCGTGTCGTTGCAGCCGCTCGGCAGATATGGATTCGGCGATTTCTCCGGATGCCTGCATGGTCCGAATCGCCTCTGACACCGCACCGGCAGCGCTCTCCTGAAGCTGAGGACTCGTTGGCCCGTGAACGGCGGGTCCGAGAACTCGAGCCGCTGCAGTCACTACCCGCCCAAGCGCTTCGCGAAAGGCTGCCACGCTCGGATCGAGCGAATCGCTCTGGGAGATCGGTTGCGACCGCTCGCTGACACCAGATGCCAAATCCGCGCGGCGGCCGCTTCTCGCCGCGTCTGACGACGGCATCGGCGAACGCATCGAGCGGGTCGCGGGCGCACGCGGCGCCGGCGGTACGTGCGGATAGCTGCCGCCGCTGTCATCCGGGTCTTTCTCGAGCGGCACGTGCGTCATGCCGGCTTCTGGCCCTTTGTGAGACGGCGAGTCCTGCGTCCGCACCGGTCCGCTTCCGGTCACCTCTTGCGACGACGGAGGCTCTTCGGAAGCGCCGTCCGCGTGTTCGATGCGCAACACGAAATCGCCGATGTAGACACGGTCGCCCTCGCGCACGATCGTCGCTTGTGAGATCCGGCGGCGATTGACGTACGTACCGTTGGTGCTGTTCAGGTCGGTGACGATGAACCGAGAATCGCGAAACAGTAGGCGGGCGTGACGCTTCGACACGTTGCCCTTCGGCAGCATCAATTCGTTGCCCTGCACTCGACCAATGCTGATCTCGGGCCGCTCGAATACCTCGCGACGCTCTGCCCCCCCCTTCTCGCTCACGAGAACCGCGAATTCGGTTTTTCTCGACTGCATCGGGGAATTCACATCAATTCCTTGAGATTCCGGATACCTGGGGCGCCTGTCAATCGCAAACGCCGATCTCTGCTGGTACGAACGACAATTGCGGGATTCTGTAGCGAATTCCCCGAAACCACGGGCGGCGCCAGCTCCGGCTTACGCTATCACGCGGACCGGTAGCGCTCCACGTCCGACTTCGGCGGGCGTTCGATCGCGCACAACAGGCTCGTGACGAGTTCCCGACCCTCTCCTCCGAAATACAACGCCTCACCCACTCGCGGCGTGTCGGGTCGCGGTATGGCAACCCCGCCGGCGCGGACCTGCACCGCTCCGGTCAGCTCACGCTCAAGTGCCAAATGTGACGGCAGCCACGACCCGGACCGCCGGTCGCGGACGCCTACGCAGCGTCTCTGACGAAAATGGTACTCGGTATTTCGGGTGACGTACATGCGATGCACGCGGCGGTCTGGCCCGGGGTAGTTCGGTAAGTGTTCGGCGTTCGTCATGATGCCGAAATCGTAGGCTGGCTTTTGGCGTGTGGCCAAGTGGTTCGCCACCGCGACATAGTTTCGAGTCCGCCGCGGATCCGCGTAGGATCGAACGCCCCGTGGCGAGCCTCAAACCAAAGCGAAGGTACCGCAAGCAAAAGGCCAGCCGGCCCGCGCGCGGGCCCGGACTTGCCAAGACCACCGAAGTCCCGCTCTTCGAGCGGCGCATGACAGCCGTGTGGGTCACCAACGACTATCGTCTTCGCGAACTGTTCGAGGCAGCAGACGTGATGAGCGAGGGCGCCATCCAAGATGACTTGGACTTCTCACGCTACTACGGCACGACGAGCATCATCTTGCCCTGGCGTTCGCAGGGCGGACTGATCCCGGACGAACATCGACCGGTTAGCGCCGGTCTCCTGTCGCGAGATCCGCATGCTCGGACTCGAGCCGTACGCGTCGCTTGCCTTGAAGCACAATTTCGTGCTGGTAATCCGATTGGACGCGTCCAGGCTGAGCTTCGGTTCGAGCAGACGGATCGCGGCGTGCTGATCCAGATCGAAGTCGAGGCGCGCGTCTTTGCCCAAGACGCTGGTAAGGCTCGCTAGGTTCGCGCACAGCACAGAACGGCTTGATGAAACAAGACTGAAGAACCATTCAGCGGATCGGACAAACCGGGTATCGCATTCGGCGGGTCGCCTACCAACGCATCAACGCGTAAAGAGCCGCTGGACGTCGCCTGGATCACGACTGCGAGTCGCCAGTGACCCACCGCAGCCTGCAAGCGTCGAACAAACTTCCCTTGACAGGTTTGGGCCGGCTAGATGATCCAACGTTCAACGAGATTCTATGGCCGGGCGAAAACGCAGCACCAGCCGCACTAAGCGCGACGAGGGGAAAATCATCCACGTGGTCTTCGGACCAGGTGGTGGACGCGTCCAACCTCACGTCGACAATGCGGATGAAGAGGCTTCTGTAGCCTCGAGGGAACCGATCACCGATCTGTTCACGCGCGCCGAGATCTCGCGATTGCTCGGACTGTCGCCAGGCAGACTGAGAACGCTCGACAAGGCCGGCGTTGTGTCACCAACCGGGCGACGACGCGGTCGACGTGCATACACGTTCTCGGATCTGATCGCACTGCGAGCAGCACAGGCGTTGCTCGATCGCAGCGTGCGACTAAGGGACGTAACCCGAGCCATCGGCGCGCTCAAAAAGAGCCTGCCCAAGGTGACGCGCCCGCTAGCCGAACTCCGCATCGTCTCGGACGGCAGGCGCGTGGTGGTTCGAAGCCACGACGGCGCCTTTGAGCCCCTGACCGGGCAGATGCTTCTCGACCTCGAAGTCCAGACGCTGCGCGACGACGTTGTGCGGGTCCTGCGACCGACTGCCGGGCGCGAGCGCGCCCGCACCGCGTACGAGTTGTACCTGCAGGCGAGTCGCTTAGACGAAGACCCTGACTCGATGGACGAAGCCGAAGTGCTCTACCTGCGAGCTATCGAGTACGACCCGTGGCTGGCGATCGCGTACACCAATCTGGGCAACATCCGGTTTCGTCGTCAGCACACCGACGAGGCGGAAGAACTCTACCGGCAGGCGTTGAAGATCGACCAGCGCCAGCCCGAAGCCCAGTACAACCTGGGCTACGTCATGCTGGAGCGCGGCGAGCCCGACTCGGCCATCCCGCTGTTTCGGGGCGCGATCGAGGCGGACCCAACCTTTTCGGACGCCTACTTCAACCTGGCCATGGCATACGAACAGACCGGCAAGCCCAAAGACGCGCGACCATTCTGGACACGCTACATCGAGCTTGAGCCGAGCGGAACCTGGACAGAGATCGCTAAGCGTCACTTATAAGTGCCGGGCGGGCGGCGGTGCTTCAATGCCGGCAGCGACGTACGAATCCGCTCGAGCCAGCGAATGTCCAGTTCAGCGCTTATCCACCCGACGTCGTCTCGGCACTCCGCCACGACTGTTCCCCACGGATCGCAGATCAGCGCGTGGCCGTAGGAGTCGCGCCCTGGACCATGGTGTCCGTACTGAGCCGCCGCCACGACCCACGTTTGATTCTCGATCGCTCGGGCGCGCAGCAGGACGCGCCAGTGGTCCTTGCCGGTCTGCAGCGTAAACGCCGCCGGCACGCACAGCACCTGGGCACCTCGCTCGGCGAGCGCGCGATACAGCTCTGCGAAACGCAGATCGTAGCAAATGGACAACCCGAAACGTGCAGCAGCTACGTCCACGCAAACCAAATCGTCCCCACCCGTCGTCGCTTCGGATTCCCTCAGGACGGTGCCGTCGAGCAGCTCGACGTCGAACAGGTGTAGCTTCCGGTACACCGCCATCCGCTCACCGTCGGGACCGTAGACGACGCAGCTATTAAACGGCCGGTCCGGGTCCGCGCTGCGCTCCGGCATACCGCCTGCGATCAAGGTCGTGTGAAAGCGTCGCGCCCAGCCGCTCAAGGCGCCGCTGATCGGTCCGTCCGCGGACAGGTCCTCGGCCAGCGCGCGCTTGTCCCGTTCGGGTCCGAGAAACGCAAAGTTTTCTGGCAGCAAAACCGCCTGTGGCTGGACCTGCGAGGCGGCTTCGAGGAGCGTCTCACAGACCGAGAGATTTGCAGCTACATCCACGCCGGACGTCATTTGCAACGCCACCGTGCGCACCGCGGTGGTATCGGCTGTCATCGCGCCGGACGCCATGGCGAAAGCATAGACGTTCCCCGTGTCGAGCGGGCCTTTTACGTAGGAAGCCAAAGCGACTACCCTCAACGACTCCGAGCTATGAGCAGCAACACGACCGGAGCGATGCAGCAGTTCGGCGCTCCGGCTGCGCCCCAAGGAACCGCTGGAGCCACCCACGCCGGTCTGATCTTGCTGTACGCCGACGAGTACCCCCAGCTGCAGTCCGCTTGGCCGCTGGCGAGCAAGCGCATGGTGATCGGTCGTGAAGACGCGGACATCACCGTGGGAGTCCACTCCGTGTCGCGCCAGCACGCTGAAGTGTCGTGGGACGGCGACGAGTGGCGCATCCGAGACCTAGGCAGCACCAACGGCACGCTGGTCGATGGCCATCGCATCCAGGAGACGACTCTCGAAAACCTGCACGAAGTTCGCGTCGGAGACGTCATCCTCAAGTTCGTCGAATCCGGGTGTGAACAGCACGCCGGCTACGTAATCGACGGCGGGCTTCGCCCCGGCGCGGCGCGACGGTGCCAAGGCGGCACCAAGCTCGTCGGCGGTTATCAGATGGACCGCATCGCGGCGGACGTATCGCGCATCGCGCCGGCGGAACTCTCCGTGATGTTGCTAGGCGAGAGCGGGACTGGCAAAGAGGTGGTTGCCCGCGAACTCCATCGGATGAGCGAGCGCTCCGGTGAATTCAACGCCGTCAACTGCGCCGCGATCCCTGGCTCGCTGCTGGAGAGCGAGCTGTTCGGATACAAGCGCGGGGCGTTTTCCGGCGCGGAGCGGGACAAGCCCGGACTCATCCGCGCCGCGGATCAGGGCACGCTCTTACTTGACGAAATCGGCGACATGCCGCTCGAGGCCCAGGCGAAGCTGCTCCGGGTTTTGCAATCCAAAGAGGTGTTTCCGCTCGGAGCAACGCGACCCGAGCCGGTCGACGTCCGCATTGTGTGCGCAACCCATCGAGACCTGTGGCGGCTGCAACAGGATGGCCGATTCCGCGAAGACCTGTTTGCACGCCTCAACGAGTATCAGCTGAGGCTCCCGCCACTTCGCGAACGCAAGGAAGACATCTACATGCTGGTACTGTCGTTCCTCGCCCGGCACGGACGTCCCGAACTCAAGGCTACGTTCCGGTTCATGACGGGATTGATGCACTACGACTGGCCCTACAACGTGCGAGAGCTCGAAGCCTGCATCAAACGCTGCATCGCGCTTTCCGATGGCTCCGCGCTGGACGCTGAACAGCTGCCCCCGCAGATCGCGGAGGTAATGCGAGACTACGACACAGCGCCGAGACCAACGTCTCCGCCATCCACAGAGCGCAGGATCAGCGCCCCGCCCGACGCAGCCAACCCATCGGCCCGCATCATGCCGACCGCCGACGAGCTGCGCGCGCTGTTGACCGCCCACCAAGGCAACGTCGCCGCCGTGGGCCGCCAGCTCGGTAAGGCTCGCATGCAGATCCACCGCTGGATGAAACGCTACGGCATCAACATCGACGATTATCGCGCGTAGGCATCACTGCGTACACACAGGTGGGCTCGAGCGGCCGGACGTCACCGCCTGGCACGCGGCAGTCGACGTCGCGCACCGACCCTCGGCGCATACCTGGACCGCGAAGCGCTGACCGGTGGGACATCGGCAACAATGGGCGTCACACACACTCGGTGTCTGACACGGGGCACCGGGTCCCCCACCGCGCTGCAAGCGCGTGCACTCCGGGCCGCAGCCGGCCGCCATGGCGAGCACCTCTGCGCTCGAGTCGATGCGCGCGGTGATCGTCGTACCCGCTTCGCATCGATCGGCGCACATACGCCATGCCGTGTATTCGCTATCGCAGCCGTCGATGCCCACATGCGCCTCGACAGCGGTCGACACGTCCGCAGAAACGGTGTCGCAGTCGATGCGCGCCGTCGCGGCGCAGCCCAAGTACCTGCGCCGCACCGAGTCGCAGCCAGCGGGGCGGGCACGACGACTGCCAGCTCGACACGCCTCGACGCAGCGACGCTGAGTCGTCGCGTCCTCGGCGATTCGCGCGCAGCCGGCCGTCAACACCGCGGCGCAGGCTGCGGAGCATGCCGGGTCCGTGGCCGGGTCACCCGCAGGTGAGCGCCCGCAGCGGCACCCGGCGCTCGCCTGCACCAGAACGAGGCCGAACAACGGGCCCAGCCCACGCTTCAGCAGATGTGGTCTCAAGCTACAAAACCCGTCCTGGAGGGCATCATTTACATGCAATTTCGCGGCTGTCACGCCGGCGAGCCGCCCGCGCGAAGCAGTCCTTGTGACTACGACACCGCTGGGCTACCGAAGGGCCGCGGGTTGCCGCGCTTTTCTTCGTTTCGCTTCGCCTATGCCGCTGAAAACCACCATCGTCAGTCACCTGGTTCGATGGCTGACATGGCTCGCGTTGCTGCTCACGGCGGCGACTGCGGTCGCTCAGCCGACGCGGGGTCGACCTACGCGCGGTGGCGGCGGGAGCCAGGTCCCGGCGACCGAGTCCGAAAAAGCTCGCGGACTGCCGATCCGTTCGATCGAAGTTGCCGGCAACCGGCGCGTGACCACCGAGGACGTGCTCACCTATCTGAGACAGCGACGGGGCCAAGCCTTCGATCCTGGAACCCTGACGCAGGACGTTCGAGAACTGTGGAATTCCGGCTTCTTCGATGACATCGAGGTGGACCTGCAGCGGGGTGACGACGGTGTGCGGCTCCGGTTCCTCGTACGCGAGCGCGCGAGCATCGCGGAGGTGCTGTTCGACGGCAACGACGAGATCGATAGCGAAGACCTGGGCGAAGCGATCGAGGCGCGACCGGCGACCATCCTGAGCTACCAGGCGATCCGCCGCAGCGTTCAGAAGATTCGCGACATGTACGCGGAACAGGGCTACTTCCTGGCTGAAGTGAAAAGCGAGGTTGTTCCGCAGCGGAACAACGAAGTGATCGTCCGCTTTAAGATCAAGGAATTCAGCCAGGTATCCGTCCGTCGCATCACCTTCATCGGCAACGAAAGCATCGGTGATGACGAGCTTCGGTCGGTAATGTTTACGGGTAACGCGGGGCTACTGGCGTTTGGCTCCGGCGGGCCCTTCCGACAGGATGCGTTCGAACGCGACATCGCCGTGATGAGCGCGCTGTACTACGACAAGGGCTACCTGTCGGTGGCGTTCAGCACCCCGCGCGTGATGCTCACCCCCGACAAGAGCGGCATCGAGGTCTCGGTCACCATCAACGAGGGCCCGCGCTACCGGATCCGGTCCCTTAGGGTGTACGAGCGCGGCAAAGACGGGCGCGAAGTCGACCCGATCGGCGGAAAGCGCCGCCTTCAGCGCACCGTTCGGGCGCGGCCCGGTGACTTCT
This sequence comes from Polyangia bacterium, assembly GCA_030430975.1. Taxonomy (GTDB): domain Bacteria; phylum Myxococcota_A; class Polyangia; order Polyangiales; family Polyangiaceae; genus JAUIKB01. The sequence goes on along the minus strand of JAUIKB010000013.1, from coordinate 2,607 downwards.
TCAACCGCGCTGAGCTCATGGAGGACCTGGGCCTCATCCGCACGCTGTACCGTGACAACGGCTACGCGAACGTGGAGGCGACGCCACAGACCCGACTCGACCCCAAGAATCGCGAAGTCGACATCACTGTCCCGATCGTGCGCGGTCCGATCGTGCACATCGAGCGCATCGAGGTTCGCGGCAACTCCAAGACTCGCGATCGCGTCATTCGCCGTGAGATGGAGGTCGAAGAAGGCGACCAGTTCCACGAGACCAACCTCGATCGTTCACGACGGCGCATCACGGCCCTGGGGTACTTCGAGCGCGTGGATATCTCCCAGGAAGAAGGATCTGCGCCGGACAAGATGCGGATCTTCGTCGAAGTTACCGAGCGCCCCACCGGCACGTTCCAGGTGGGTGCCGGTTTCTCCAGCATCGAGAGCTTCATCGCCACCGCCCAGGTCCAGCAGGCGAACCTTTTCGGCCACGGCCAGAGCCTGTCGCTGCAAGCGCAGGTGAGCGGCATCCGGCAGCTGATCAACATCCGCTTCTTCGAGCCTTACCTGTTCGATAGTCCGTTTTCCGCCAGCATCGACCTGTTCGATCAGCTCCGGATCTTCAACGACTTCTCTCAGCAGACCCGCGGCGGAGCGTTGACGTTGGGCTACCCGCTCATCAACCCTGAAGTTCGCGCGTCAGTAACCTACACCGCGGAAAACAACGACGTTTCAACGCAGACGCAGAGCACATTCCTCGGCACGAGCACCGGCACGAGCGTCTTCCGCAGGCTTCCGCTTGCTAACCTTTTCAACGACGGCCTGACGTCGAGCTTCCGCCCCGCCCTCACCTTCGATACCCGCGACAATCGCCTATTTCCGATGAGCGGTATCTACCTGCGCGGCTCGTCCGAGCTCGCCTCCGACATCTTCGGCTCCGAGAACCAGTTCCTGCGTCACCGCATAACCGGCCGGTACTACTACGGCCTCGGTAAGGGCTGGGTCATCAAACTGAACACCGAGCTGGGGCACGTCACCAGCCCGTCACGTGATGGCGTGCCGATCTTTGCGCGATTTTTCCTTGGTGGTATTTTGGACGTTCGCGGATTCCCGTTCCGCTCGCTCGGCCCGCGCATCCCGCTTACCAGCCAAACCGACCCCAACAGCCCGCCGCTGCTGACCGGCGCGAACATCGGCGGTAACTTGATGTACTACCAAAACCTCGAGCTCGAATTCCCGCTGATCGAGGCCGTGCAAATCCGAGGCGTGATCTTCACGGACGCCGGAAACGCTTGGAACCTCGAGGACCGTTACTGCACGGCGGCCGGCGCGGGCGTCGAGGACCCGTTCACCGGGAAAACCGTCGACGAGATCAGTCCGTGCTTCAAGGGGTTCGAAAGCTTCGCGTCGATCCGGACGTCCTACGGGTTCGGCATCCGCTGGTTCTCTCCGCTCGGACCGCTGCGCTTCGAATGGGGCTTCCCGTTTAGTCCGCTGTACTACGAAGCGACGTCCGACTTTCAGTTTACGATCGGCAACTTCTTCTAGAGGCTCGGCCAGCGACGCCGCCTTGCCGCCTCCGCTGTTCGCCCAACCAGAATCAGACGTTGCTCTAGGGTTCCTGCAGCAAACGTTGACGCATCCGCTCGTCGCGCTTGCGTCCGCGCTCGCGAGCCTTGGCCTGCTCTTGTTCGCGCGTGCGCGGTGTTGCGTGCGTCTGCAAACCGTCCAGCAGTTCGACCGTAGCTTGAAATACAGCCTCGACCGCGCGGTCGAACACCTCTTGATTGGCCTGACTAGGTGCCCGGGTCCCGCTGAGCTTTCGCACGTATTGCAGGGCGGAAGCTCGCATCTCGTCTTCGGTCGCAGGCGGTTCAAAGTTGAAGAGCGTCTTGATGTTTCGGCACATCGTCCAAGCCTAGCAAAGACCTGGATCCGCGGTGCTCGCCTAGGCGGGTTCCGCCGAGCGCGCTATGCTGCCAAGTCCCAGGAGGTTCCTTTGCATCGATCGTTCAAACTGCCCCTATTCCTTGCCGCGTGTTTCACCGTCGGGCTAACGGCCGCTTGCGGTGATGGCGACGAGAGCACCAACTCCGGAAACTCGGGTGGCGCGGGAACCGGTGGCTCCGCTGGCACCTCAGGCGGCGCAGGAACCGGCGGCTCCGCTGGTACCGCAAACGCGGGCGGCACCGGGAATGCTGGCGGCACGGCAGGCGGTGGCAACGTTGGCGGTACCGCTGGCGCCGGGAACGCAGGGGGCACCGCGGGCGCATCCGGAAGCGGGAACGCGGGCGGCACCGCTGGAAGCTCGGGTGCCGGCGGCAGCGGAAACGCGGGTGGTTCCGGCGGATCGGGCGGCTCCCTTGGCTGTGGTGGTCCAGCGCTGCCGCCCCTGAAGCTCACCGAGATCCGGGAGATGGGCATCAGCGGCCCGATGGGCGTGGAGTCCGATCCAAACGACAGCAACCGGCTGTTCATCTTCGAGCGCAGCGGCCGTATTCGCCTACTGAAGGTCGCCACCGACGAGCTATCCACCGCGGGGGATATCTCGGGAGATGTCGACACCACGGGTGAGGGCGGCCTGCTCGGTTTGGCGTTTCATCCCAACTTCGGTTCGGGGAACGAGCGGCGC
>JAUIKB010000836.1 GCA_030430975.1 Polyangia bacterium | reverse complement strand
ACGTACGAAACGGGTAGGACGCGCTCCTCGCCGAGCCCGCGGGTTGCGCGCGTCGACGCGACGCGCTCGCCCACGAAGTCGTTTCGATAGCGTCCGCCCACGAGGCGGGTAACTCGATACAGACCGCTGCCGTACCGCGAACGCAGCTGCATGAACCGCTGTTTGCGTCGGCTAAACAGTGTGGCCTGATCGCCCATGAACTGGAACGTTCGACCATCAAAGGGCGCCGTGCCGACAACCGCATCGGACGCCCGCGTCATGTTGCGCATCGGCGAGCGCTCGGCCTGGGCGAAAATCTTCTGATGACACGCCCGGCAGGCTTCAGCGCCCGCATAGTCGCCTCGCAGCGTGTTGCTGGTGACGGACCTGGCGGCGCTCGCCGTCGCGCTGGGAGGGCTATTGTGGCACGCACCCAGCAGCGCGCCCGCAGCGACGACAGTCGCCGAGCCCCAGCGTGCAGACTCGGTCACGGAGCCGAGGATAGCCGGCCGGGGAAGCTTAGCAATCCCCCAGCGCTTCGGAAGCGCAATTGCCGCGTTTCCCGCCAAGATGCTGTAGACTGCCGCCGCTCATGCTGGACAAGCTCCCAGAGCGGGTATCCGTGTACGAAGTATCGGCCCGCGACGGTTTACAGAACGAGGCGCGGCCGGTGCCCTTGGACGCCAAGATCCGCCTGGTTCGAGCTCTCATCGAGAGTGGACTACAGCGGATTGAGCTGACCAGCTTCGTCTCGCCTAAGTGGGTACCGCAGCTCGCGGATGCAACCGATTTGGTGGCGGCGATCGGGCAGCCCGAAGGGGTCACGTTGTCGGCTCTGTGCCCCAACACCAAGGGCTTCGAGCGCGCCAGCGACGCCGGGCTTCAAGAGATCGCTGTGTTTCTTTCATCGAGCGAGACCCACAACAAGAAGAACACCAACAAGTCGATAGAACAGTCCCTGCGCGTCTTCGCCGAGGTCGTGCCCGCCGCGAAGCAGGCCAACATGCGCGTTCGCGCCTACGTCTCGACGGTATGGGGCTGTCCGTATGAGGGCGAGATCGACTCGGCCCGGTCGCTGCAGATCACCAAAGAGCTCCTCGACATGGGTTGCTACCAAGTGTCCCTCGGCGACACCATCGGCGTAGGAACACCTCTGCAGACCCGGCGCATTTCCGACGTCTTCCTAAACGAACTCGATCAGGAGCGCTTGGCGCTTCATCTGCACGACACCCGCGGTACGGCGTTGGCCAACGCGTTGGTAGGACTGCAGATGGGCTTCCGACACTTCGACGCCTCCGTCGGTGGTCTGGGCGGCTGTCCGTACGCCCCGGGCGCAGCCGGAAACCTAGCGACTGAGGACCTCGTGTTCATGTTGCACGGCATGGGGATCGAAACCGGCGTCGACCTACCCAAACTGATCGAGGCCGGGCGCGTAGCAGAGGCCGTCGTCGGACGCCGACTGCCTGGCAAGGTTCACCAGGCAGGACTCCCGGCGCTACGTACGTAGCGCGCCGCGGTCCTCACGCGAGGCGCGCCGCAACTACGGATCGCCTGCTACACAAGACAGCCGGGTGAAATACGGCTGCCAGGTTCCGCTGCGGCGGTCGTCGAATAACACGCCCACGTCACCATCGGGGCCGAACACAGCGATCGGGTCGACGGTTTCACTCGGATCGTTCGTGATGCGCTGCCGGGGCGAAAGCTCATCGAGAGAGAGAGAGAGCATCTTCGCGTACAGCTCGTAGTTGCCGTCGCGATCGTCGGCCCACGTCAGCAGAATGCGGTCGCCGAGCGACAGCATCGACTGCGTGCGCGCGAAAGCCGCGCCGACAGTAACGGGTCGCTCGGGCTCCAGAATCGCGCCCCGGGCGTCCACAGTCGCGGCCCAGATGGCGTCACCAGGCACTCCATCGCGCTGGTGCCAGGCAACGATGAAGCGATCCGTTGCGAACACGACGCTGGGCGTGACGCCACTTCCCGCTGACAGCAGCTCGGTCGGGCTCACGTCAGCGAGATCGGGCGAGATTGTTCGGAAGGCCACGCGGGCTCGCAGGTTCGTATCGGTGATGTTGTAAACCAAGCCGAGCGTCGTACCGCCCTCGACCAGACGCGGTGACTCGGCTTGCTCGGTCAAGCCTGTCAGCGGCACCTGTTCCCCGATCAGTTGGCCGTCGACGCTAACGCGCTGTCCGTAGATGCGAAAACCGCCAGAGCGTTCGTCCTGCCAAACCACGATGAATTCGGCGCCGTTCCAAATTACGTCGGCGTGCAGCGAAAACCCACCGGCATTCGTGATGCGAACATCCTCGCCGAGCTTCTCACCGCTCGGCGACAGACGATTGAAGAAGATCTCGTAGTCGTTGTTTCGGCGGTCCTCCCAAACGGTGCCGAACATCGCCCCGGTCCAGACGATAGGACCCGAAAACGTATCGTTGTTGACGTTGGTGATAGGGACTTCGGGGCCGGTCGGCACGCCGCTTAGATCCAGCTGTCGCGAGTAGTTTCGCCAGCGTGTGCTCTGGCCGGTAAACGTCGCCCGATACGCGCCGTCACCAAACGCTATCCCTCCACCGCCGGCCTGAAAGTAGTCGTCGCCAGACACGCGGATCGCACCACCGCCGGTCGGGATGAAGGCTGCCCCATCATCGACAACACCGTTGCAGTCATTGTCGACACCATCGCAGATCTCTATACCGCCCGGGAACGCCAGCGGACTGGTATCGTCGCAATCGTTGCCGCACGAGCCGGGAGCACCAGGCTCAAAGCCAGGCTTTGGCCCATTGAAGCCATCACCATCTTGGTCCAACGCGAGCGGCCGAAACACACAGAGGCCCGTGGCGGGATCGCACGAGTCATCCGTACACGAATCGCCATCGTCGCAACTCACCGGCGTACCGGCCACGCAGCTGCCTTCGATGCACACGAAGGGTTCACATGCGTCGCCACCGCCGCACTCGGAGTCGACGCTACAATCCGCATCCGGTCCAGCATCGGGTGACGCCTCGGGCCCCCCATCGGCATCGGCCAACAGCAGACCCGTGCGTGCTCCGCAGCCACCGGCTGCCGGCCCGACGCAGACCAGCGCCAGTCCGGCAAGTGTCACCGCCACTGTGCGCAGGCGCCGCATCTAGAAGCAGCCGCCAAAACCGTCCACGTCAACCGGCACGCAGAACAGACCTGCGGGGCACGTGTTGGGTCCCTCCAGCTGGCAGAGTTCGATGCACTGTGTCCCTTGCCCGGTGATCACGCACACGTGTCGCGGCGCACACAGCGAATTCCCACAAGGGTCACCCTGCATCCCGGTGCCTGCGGGCGCGCAGATCGTCCCGTACGTTTCCTGACCACAAGGCTCGCTCGGATAATCGACGAACGGGTAGCAGGCGTCGCCAGGATCGCACCCGCTCGGCTCGGAGTACGCGTCACACTCCAACGCCGGAGGCGGCTTGCCCGCATCGGGACAACCGGGTCCGGCGGTGTCGCTCATCCCGCTCGAAGGCCTTTGCTACGACGACATGCTGGCGGCGATCGAGGCGATCGCGATGCGGGCCCAC
>JAUIKB010000835.1 GCA_030430975.1 Polyangia bacterium | reverse complement strand
GGACCGCGGCGCGCTGCGCCGCATTCGAGCGCGTATCCCGACGACGCCACAACATGCCGTCCAGCACATAGTGCGTCGCCTGGGGCAGGCTGAGCAGCGGTACGATGAAAACGAGCGCGCCCGCGCTCACGGCTCCGGAGCCGGCACCGAAAAGCCAGTCATGATCGTTGTAGACGAGTCGATTCCAAGCCATCTCCTCGACGAACGCCAGCACCAACAGCAGGCCGAGGAACGCTGCCAAGCCGCCCGCCATCACCTGCGCCCCTAGCGCCCGAGGTCGCGTCGTCCGCAGCGCGCGACCGTAAAAATAGAGCAGCGCGAAGTACGGCACGCCGTGCACGATCACGTTCGTGACGGTGAAATCGAAGTCACTGTTGGTCGCGACGATTCCCACGTACCAAATGGCGGCAGTCGTCGCGACAACTGCCACCTTGCCGAGCTGCAGCACACCGGTGCGCATCCACAGCTGCGCCTGTCGCCCGGCAAACACAGTCAGGCAGGCGAGCCACACCCACTTTGCCGCCGGCGTGACGCGCGCGGCGTGCCCTGCGACGTCGACGAAGTCGCCCGAGACGAACCAGTTGAACTTCGTCTCCGCCAGCCGGCCGTGCCAATGCACGATCGGGTATCCGGTGGCGGCGTAGATCACTGCGTCGTCGATCCACTTGTCGACCCGTGAGGGCGACCCCGCACGGCTCCGATACAGCGCTACCCAGCCGACCTGTTGCCGGATGAAGTGATACACCGCAAGGTACGCTAGGACGCGCCAGAAGCTCCGCGCGCCGTGCATGTACAAGGCAACGCTTACGACGTACGTACCCAGCGGCGCCAAGCTGTAGCGCCACGGATGGGCGCGCAGCTCCTGGCGGTCGAGGTAGGTTCGAAACAGCGTCGACCAGACATGCGCGACGTCGATCATCAGCACGCACACCACCCAGCCCCATTCCGGCAGCGGACCCGGGCTCAGCCCCAGTACACGCGCCATCACGACCAGCCCGAGCGCCGCCGCCGCGCTGCCGACGAATACGCCAATGTCGACCGGCGCGCCCCACAGCCACGGACCAAACCGCCCCGACGCCGGCGACGTCAAGACCGAAGGCTGCACCGTCTGCGACATCCGCTCGTACCTACGGTCCTACAGGATCGTCTCGAACTGATGGCCCCGCGCTTCGAGGACGGATTCAGCTGCGGCGATCCCTCGATGCTGAGCTTCTTCGAACAACGCCATCGCCGACAGATCGGAGTGGGCAAACCGACAACGGCCATACGGTTCGGCCGCGCGCTCGCGGGCTCCACCCCAAACGAACCCCGGAGTTGGACGCACCATCGCGTGACCCCAGCGCCAAATATCGATGCGCTCGATCAAGTGATGCAGACCGTCGTGGGCCCGACCGAGATCCGCGAGAATCGCCGCACAGGCCGCCTCGTGACGAAGGTCCAGCAGGCGCCGACGCGCGACGTTCGGGTCAGCGTCGGTCATGGGTAGATAGTAGGTCCAGACGGACGGGCCGTAGTCACGCAACGTCTGATGAGACGCGACCACGTACCCCAAGCTCGGACTGTCATACAGCACGTTGTCCCACGCGGGCTTAGCTCCAGGGCTCTTGGGCTGCGCCTTCAAGTGAATGTTCGCTACCAGCCAGACTCCGTACGTGAAGTCGTCGAGGAACTTCATCTTGCCGGCCTTGGCCGGAGCGAAAATATGGCGCAACACGAACTTGGGCACAGCCAGGATCGCGTGCTCAACCTCGTAGCGAATCGTCTTTTTAGCGGCGGCGTCCCAGACGCGAATGGTCACCAGCTTGGCGTCTGGGGTCACGTCGAACACCAGCGAGTCGGAGCGCGCGCGTTCGCCCACCACCGTCTGCAGATACTTGACGAGCCGTCCGTTACCTTCCGGAAAAGTCAGAAACGGCGCCGACTCAGCACCGGGTCGCGGAACCCGCGATGCGAAGTAGAACAACACGGCCCACGCACTGGTCTGCTCGAGCCCCAACCCGTAATCGTCGCGACATGCGTACTCGACATACCAACGCACCCGCTCTGAGCGGACGCCGATGCCCTCGAGCCACTTCGCAGCGCTCTGTTTGTCCAGCGCCTTGACGCGATCGTCTCGGGAACACCGCGCCATGGGGAGGGTGAACGCGCGCCTTCCCGAAGCGTCGCGGTACTCGATCCACTTGTCGACCTCGGCTTGAAAGCGTGCCAAATCAGCTAAGTCTTGTGGCGTCGCGCCACTGCGTGGGAAGAGCCCCTCGTGCCAGCGCCCCTCGAAGAACACGCGTTCCTCTGGCTCGCGCACGAGGTGCTGTTCCTTGCCCTCGGGGTCGGAGTCGGCCGTCCCGGGTTCGAGCAGGTCCATTTCCTGCAACAAGCTGGTCAACGCACGATTGTCGCGAGTCGGAAGCGGGACGTAGTGAGCACCCCACGGATAAGACACCGCGCCGTCGGTGCCGTACGTCGACGTGCCGCCGAGGGTGTTTTCGAGATCGAGAACGACGTAGTCCTTCACGCCTAGACGCTCGAGCCGCCACGCGGCACTCAATCCGCTCGGCCCTCCACCGACGATCGCGATCGGAACCCGCCGCACCTCGTCAGGGCCCGCCGCGGCGATCTGACTGCGCAGTTTGTGACCGATCGTCACCGCCGCCCCACGAATGCTGCCGGGGATCGGACGCCGCCGCAGCTTGCGCAGGTAGTCACACCCGGACAGCGCCAGGGGCGTCCCAAGCAGACAGGTCAGCAGCTCTCGCCGAGAAGGGTCGTTCACGTCAATGGGCTCGACAGCGGCTCATTCACATGCGGCAAGCGGGCTAGTTGCAGCAAACCGTGATCGGCTGGTCGGGCGTCGCCGCGCCCTCGGGGGCACCGCCGGTCGAAGCGCAGCTGCCGGGCGTGACCGCCCCCGCCGTGTAGCGCACGCTGCGCGCGTACGGATCGGATCCGGACGTCACGGCGTCGCACTCGGTGCCCCCCATATCCGTGAGCGGGCTCGTCGACTCTTCGTCGGCGGCCGTGCAGGACGGGTTCTTGAAGTGCTCAACCGTGCCGGTGCACACCTCCCCGGTGGGCGCGGCACACCCGCAGGTCGAGCAGCCGCGAGTGTCTTTGAAGCCCTTGTGGACCAAAAACCGCTGGCTGCTGTAAGTGCCCGGGCACGTGTGGTCCCCGTCCCGGTAAATACAGACGCCGGTTTCAAACGGTGCCGTCGGGCGCGGTACGCACAGGCCCGACCCACAGCCCGCGCCGGTCGTCGCTACGTCGCCGCACGCTCGGGCTACGTTGGACCACGAGGTCGGCGGAACGGTTTCACCGAGACTGCTGGCTGGACACGAGCCGCCGGTGGGCTCGGCGGCCGGGAATACAGTGATGCTGGTCGGTATGGCACCGCCATCGGCGGGCGGAATGGTGATGTTGGTGCAAACGCCCGAGGTGAGGTCGTTGGCCAGCGCGAGTGGATCACCGTCGCGCCGCGCACCCTGTCCACGATGCTCGTGCTGTGGCAGGCTCCCGAGTGGGCGACGTGGGACCAGC
>JAUIKB010000834.1 GCA_030430975.1 Polyangia bacterium | reverse complement strand
ATCCGATACATCGCTGGCACCAGCACGAGCGTGATACCGGTCGCAAACAGAACGCCAAAGCCGAGGCTGACCGCCATCGGGATCAGGAACCGCGCCTGAACGGAATTCTCCAAGATCATCGGCACCAGGCCGAAGAACGTCGTCAGCGACGTCAAGATGATCGGGCGAAACCGCCGCGCGCCGCCGAGCACAACGGCCTCTTCGGCGCTCACGCCGTTTTCACGGTGCCGGTTTATGGCGACGATCAGGATTAGCGAATCGTTCACGACGACACCCGACAGGGCAACGATGCCCATCAAGCTCATCAGCGACAGGTCGTAGCCCATCAGTACGTGACCGATGACCGCGCCGACCAAACCGAACGGAATCACCGCCATGATGATCGCCGGCTGGATATAGCTTCGAAACGCCACGGCCAGCAGCGCGAAGATCGCTAGCCCTGACATAACGAAGCCGTTGCCCAAACTCGTGAGCACCTCGGCCTGCTGTTTCTGCTCTCCCTCCAGGCTGTAGCCCAGGCCGGGATAGCGGCTGAGCAATTCTGGTAGCACGTTCTTTTTGAGGTCCTGCACGACCTCAGTTGCGTTCGCCACGTTGCTGTCTACTTCGGCGGTCACGTCGACGTAGCGTCGCGACCGGCGCCGCCGGATCCGGGTGTAGGAGCGCCCGCGCGTGACTTCGGCAGCGTCCAGCAGCGGCATCTCCCCTCCCCTAGGTGTTCTCACGATCAGTCTCTCAACGTCGTACTCGGACTGGCGCTCGTGTTCAGGCAAGCGAACGTAAACGCGAACCTCGTCGCGTCCACGTTGCTGCCTGACCGCCTCTGCACCGAAGAACGCCGCTCGGGTTTGTCGCGCAAGATCGGCTGCGGTCATACCTTGCGCGCGGGCCGCCGGTTTCAGACGAAAATCAAGTTGCTGCTTGCCAGGACTGAAGCCGGAGTCGATTTGGTAGAGCCCATCGTAGCTCCTGTAGCGATGCGCGAGATCTGCCGACGCAGCTTCCAGCACCGCCATATTCGAGTGGTTCAGCTCGATTTGGACAGGTGAACCTTCAGACGGCGTCGTGCTGTACTGGAACTTCAGTGCTTCGATACCCGGCAGCTCGCCCAAGTGCTTCCGCCAGCGACGTACGAAGTCCGCTGCTCCGAAATTTCGCTGGTCTATTGGCACCAGAAAGATCGCCACTTCGGCTTTGTGGCTGCCCGGCGATAGCCCACCCGGCGCCTGATCCCCTCCCTTGAGCGCACCGTTGTTTCCAACCTGCGCAAAGATGCCACGACTTAGCTTCGTCTCACCCCCCGACTCCTCGAGCGCCTTTTTCCCTGCTGCAACAATTCGCTCAGTAACCTCGGCCGTATCGGAGACGTCCACCCCGAAGGGCAGCCGCAGGTCCGCCACGATGATGTCCCCCTCGGTGTCGGGCAGGAACGTGAACTTGACACGCTGACCGGCGATCAGACCGACGGTGACAAACAGCAGCGATATGCTGCATGCCAGCGTGAGGTAGCGGCGATTCGCTGAGGCACGCAGTATCGGCGTGTAGGCGCGCTCGATAAACCACTCAACGCCGCGACTGAAGCGCTGCTGATAGCGATGTAAAAAGCCGTATACACCGCGGCCTGTCGGGTCCTTGATGTGGGCCAAATGCGCCGGCAAGATCAGCACGGACTCTACCCACGAGATGAGTAGCACCGCGATCACCACGATCGGAATCAGTCTAAAGAACTTCCCTGCGGGTCCAGGCACGAAAAGCATCGGTGAGAAGGCGATGATCGTCGTCAGGATCGCGAACGAAATCGGCGCCGCTACTTCGCGTACGCCGTGAACAGCCGCAGCTAGGGGTGACTCGCCGTCGGTCCGCCGTTTATAGATAGCTTCACCGGCAACGATCGCGTCATCGACGACTAAGCCGAGCGTCACGATGAACGCAAACAGTGAGATCATGTTGATCGAAGCGTCGGCCGCCGGAAGAAACAGCAACGCACCAAAAAACGATGTGGGAATACCAACGGTGACCCAAAACGCCAATCGTATCTCTAAGAACAGTCCCAACACTAAGAAGACCAGCGCAAGGCCCATGTACGCATTGCGCAGCAACAGATCGATCCGGTCTCGATAGAACTCGCTAAAGTCTCCCCAAATCGCGGTCTTCACGCCGTCGGGCATCCGCCCCTGAATCTCGCGATGGTATTCGTTGACGGCGTCACTAATCGTGATCGGCGTTTGGTCACCGACTCGGTAGGCCTTGACCATGACGGCGCGCTTGCCGTTGTAGTACGCCGACTGGTCGATCTCCTGAAAGCCGTCCTTTACGACGCCCAGATCGCTGATGCGGACCTCCGTCCCGTCAGCCCGGCTTAGGACGATGATGTCCTCGAACTGCTGCTTCGTTAACCGCCGCTCCGCCGTACGCACCAGGATCTCCCCTGACTTGGTGCGCACACCGCCGGCCGGCGTTTCGACAGACGTACGGCGAACGACGTCGGCGATCTGGTCGAGGGTCAACCCGTAGCGGCGCAGCTGCGCCTCAGGCACCTCGATGCTGACCTCAAGTGGTCGCACCCCAAACAACGAGACTAGCGAAATGTCGTCACGCTTGAGCAGATCTTCTCGCGCGCGCTCGGCCAGCGACCGCAGGGTCCGCTCTTCTTGGTCGCCGTAAAAGACGAGCGAGATCACTTCGACCCGATTGATCGCCAAACTGACGACCGGTCTTTCGATGTCTTCTGGAAAGGACGTTATGCGATCGACTGCGCTCTTTACGTCCGCTAGTCCGCGATCGGGATCGGCGGAGTCGTTTAGCTCGACCGTGACGACGGCACCGCCCTCGGACGCGCTTGAAAACACGTTCTTGACGCCCTCGATTTCGCGCACCGCCTCTTCGATCGCGAGCACCACTCCTTGCTCGACTTCGGCTGGACTCGCGCCTGGGTACGCCACGCTGACGACAACGATCGACAGCTCAAACTCGGGAAAGATCTCCTGCTTGATCCGAGGGATCATCAACAGGCCCCCCAGAATCAGCACTCCCATCAATAGGTTGGCAGCGACCGAGTTCGCCGCCATCCACGCCAGTGGCCCCTTCTTGGGTTCGTCGCTCATGACCCAGCCGGCGCGGCCGGCGCGGCTTTGGGAAGCCTTAGCTTCATTCCCGGGACCGGCGCCGCGACGCGGGACGTGACGACTCGGTCGCCCGCGGACAAACCGCCGTCGACGATGACCGTGTCGCGTTTCCGCCACACCACCCGCACCTTGCGCATGGCTAGCTGCGCTGTTTCGGTCATCACATAGACGTTGTCCCCGTCGCGAAGTGCGGTGCGCGGGAGTTCGATACCCTCCGCGCTGCCAGCAGCCACGCGCACGTCTACGTAGGCACCGATCAGCAGCGGCAAAGCATTCGTGTTGGCGTCTTCCGCGCCGCCGGGCTCGGCCTTTACGGGTGCGAGGCCGAGCGGATCGCGGACTTCGATCAGCACCCGCAGCATCCGACCAACAGGATCGAGATCTCCCAGCAGGCGGACGACGGTCCCTCGGC
>JAUIKB010000833.1 GCA_030430975.1 Polyangia bacterium | reverse complement strand
CTCAAGCGAGCCGATCGGGTTCACGCCATCGAGCGAGTTCGGCTAGTTCTGGAATCAGGTCGCGGTCTCGCTCGATGGCGTGAACCCGATCGGCTCGCTTGAGCAGCGGGCGGGTGAGTGCACCCAGTCCGGCACCGATCTCCGCTACGGTGCCCCCTGGCGTAGGCACTGCCAGCTCCGCGATTCGGTCGGCGATCTGACGGTCAGCGAGAAAGTTCTGGCCGAAGTGGCGCTTCGCGTTGAGCCCGCGGGACAGCAGCTGCTGTTTCGGGGCTAGCTCACCCACGGCGCGAGCCCCGAGCGGTCGGACGCACCGCGTGTATCCCGTGACGCCTCAAGTACGCGTGACCGCGCAGTTCGGCAATTCGCGAGCGAGCGGCCATCGCGTCGCCAACGGCCTGTTCCACCACGTCGCCGCCCTTGGGCAGTCCGGCGGCGAAATCGCTGGCGACCCATCGGAGTTCGGTTCGACGGCGCGGAAACTTGGCGATCGCCTCGTGGATGACCGGCCGAACCGACGGTTCGGGAGCGGGTGAAAACAAATACACGACGCTGGGGCGCGGCTTGAGTCGGGGTAGCTTCGTGAGGGTCTGCGCCAGGCAGGCGTCTGCTTTCGGGCGTTCGGGCTCCATGCGCGGCGGGGAGCCGATAGCGAACGCTGCCAGGTACCGCCTCAGAATCCGCTCCCGACGCGACTCGGCGAACGGCTCGCCTGAAGCGAACGGTCCGCGACCGCGTGCGCGCTCGGCGCGGCGAGCGATTCGATCGATGTCGCGAGAGCGAACTCCGTGCGCTGCGGCTGGGTCCAGCGGTCGAAGATGCTCGAGGACTCGGATCGCGACGTCGTGCTCATCCAGGTCACTGCGATCGGCATCGAGCGTCGCGCTGGAGGTGGCCAGTGCGGACATGAGCTGAGCCGCGTGGCGGGGACCCCGATCCGGTTCGAGCCAGGCTAGCTCGCGCGCGCCGATGACCGCCAGTCCCACGCGGTCGCCGCGTCCGAGATGGAACGCGGCAACGGCGGCGGCTTCGTCGGTCGCGACGTCGAGCGGGGCCGCGCCGGGTGCGCCCGCCCACAGCTCGACCGACGCGTCCACGACCAACCACACGACGTCGCGTTCCTCGCGCAAGTAGTCGCGCACCATGAGCTTGCCGCGTCGGGCAGAAGCCTTCCACGCGATACGTTTGAACGAGTCGCCGGGTTGGTGTTCGCGAAGCTCGCGCAGGTCGAGCCCGTCCCCCGACAACCGACCTGCTCTGCCGGAGTCTGCGTTGACGCGACTTCTTCCGCCGCGGGCCGACCTGAGACTCGTGGCGTATGCTGCGGGCAAGACCTCAACACCGAAGGGATTAGCAAACGTGAGCGGAACCTCGTACAGGCCGGGGCTACCTTGAACCTCCAGCGAAAGACCGTGCACACCATGTTGCCCGACGCGCGGCGTCTCGATACGCACGTTTACGGACAGGCGGCCACCTGCCGGTACTTCGCCTTCGGTTGGATCCAGCAAGACTCGAAGGTTTGGGGAGCACACCGGTCGTAGCTGCACGTAGCGTGCTGCGCGGCTATCTCGGTTGCGCACCTCGGCTTCGAGTTCTACGGACTCGCCGCGCGCTACCCGAGCCACGCGTTCCTCGCCCCGCCACAGCATTTCGAAGCCGGCGGCGCGGATCTTGGCGATGCTGAACAAGGTGACGGCACGCGCGACAGCCAGACCGACGAGCACGGCTCCGCCCCACGCCACGATGGCGGCTTCGCGCGCTACTAGACCCACCGCCACCGTGGCGATGCCGGCAATCGTCAAGTCGACGGCGGCGCGGGTAGGGTGGAGCTGCACGCTCGGAGGCTACCATCGGATCGCGACCATGCGCCCGAAGTCATGGGCGCACTGGGGACTAGCGGTTTTTGCACGACGGAGTGGGGTTTTGCCGACACAACTCGTCAAAGCGTTTGGCGAGTGCCTCAGCGGCGCGTGCGTTGCGCTCCACGCCCATGCCGCGGCGGTACAGGGCGCTTAGCGCTCCGCAAGATTTCGGGTCACGATTATAGCAGCGGTCTTCGTACAGGACGACGGCCCGTCGCCGAAACGCCAGTGCGCGATCGCCGCGGGTAACGGCGTGACCGTTGCCGGCGCGCAAGCACGCTTCAGGGTTGCCTCGGGCGCAGGCGACTTCGCTCGCTTTGAGAGCCGACGGATCGGACGGGACGTCGTCGAGCGGTGCGATTGGCGGCGCGGAGTTCTTGGGGGCGGCGATCGAGGCGGTCGTGGAGGGCACCGTGCCCAAGTTGTCAGGCGCCACGGGACTGGCGGATACCGTGCGCGCGATCGTAGCGACGGGCCGGTACGGGCCGCGCTCGGCCGACGGCGGCGTGGTTCGGCCGATCAGCGCCGCCGCCGCGCCCAGTCCGCCTCCGGCGAGGATGGCGACGGTAGTGAGGGCGCGTGGCGAAGCCATGACGTCGACGATCATGGCACAGCACAAGCGGATTTGTTGCGGAGCTTGTGGGTCGCCCGTGAATGCCGATAATCCACCCGTGACCGATGCTTGGTGGCTAGCGCTCGCGGCGTTTGCAGTGATCGCGCTGCTGCTGGCCACCCACTTGCATTTACGGTTTTGGACGAGTCGGCTTGGACACCCACTGCCGTACGCGGAGTGCCACGAACTCGAAACGGACGACGGCGCACATATAGAACTGCGGCGAATCGCAACCGAGCGTTCCCACCCGACGCCGGTCTTGCTGGTACACGGGGTCGGCGCCAGTCACCGCAATCAGGATCTCGGCGACGACACGTCGTTGGCCCGTTTTCTCGCCCGAGCGGGGCGCGACGTGTGGCTGCTGACGCTCCGTAGCGGCCGCCAGCAACGCCGCGGGGTCGTGTCGTTCGATGCCATGGTCGAGCACGACATTCCTATCGGGGTTCACACTGTCCTTGAACTCACCGGCGCGGACCAGCTCGACTACGTCGGGTATTCGATGGGCGGCATGTTGCTGTACGCCGCGGTCAACAACACCGTGCCCGATGCGTTGGTACGACGCGCTGTGATCATCGGGTCGCCGGGTGTCGTGCGGCTTCCGGTGCCGGTTCCGTTTCGACGCCTCGTTGCGAGCTATCCGCGATGGGCGACGCCGACGCTGCCGCTGAGCACGCTCGGCCGGCTGGTGGCGTTCGCCAGTGAGTGGTTGTGGACGCCGATCCATCGACTGATCCTCAATCCGACGAACATGAGCGCCGGCGCGGTGCGTGCTGCGTTGGTCAACGTCGTCCAGAACATTCCTGGACCTTTGCTCCACGACTTCGGTCGCTGGGCGCTCGCGGACGGGGCGCTGACGCATCGTGACCGTCGGGTGCTGGGCGGCCTTCGCGAGTTGAACACGCCAGCTCTGTTCGTCGCGGGCGCGGCTGACCGTGTGGCCCCGCCGGCTGCGGTCCAGGCGGCCTTCGACGCCTGGGGCGGTGCCTCCCACGTTCGAAAGCGGTTTCGTTTGATGGGCATGGAATCAGGGCACCACGCAGACTACGGTCATGCGGATCTAGCG
>JAUIKB010000832.1 GCA_030430975.1 Polyangia bacterium | reverse complement strand
CGTAGCGTAGCCGGAACCGTTGCAGATACCGGTACCGTTATCGCACTGTGCGTCGCTACTACCGTAGTGATTCGCTAGGATGCCACAAGACGGCCCGCAACAAGCCGCGCAGTCCGAACTCGGCACCTGAGTGCCGGCACACCAACCCATGCCGCCCGGGTCGCACGTAAATTGGGCGCCCGGCCAACCTTGATCAACAGCAATTTCTGCGCAGGTTTTTAGGGTGCCACCAGTTCCGCCGCTCGGCGAAGTTCCACCAGCGCCACCCGCGGTGGAACCGCCCGGACCCGTCCCGCCAGCGTTGGTGCCCCCAGCGGAGTTGGAGCCGCCAGCCGACATGCCCCCCACCGCACCCGAAGAAGCGTTCCCCGCGCCGCCGGCTCCGCCAGCCCAGTGGGTGCCACCAGTGGCTACGCCACCGGCCCCCCCCGCCCCCGCGCCGCCGTTCCCGTCGGCCGTCACGTCCTCGCCACTCCCAGCGCAGCTGAGCGCCAAGACCCCAACCAAGCACGCCGCTTTTGTCGTCCGCATACCCACACCCTGCGCGTATTTGGCTAGATCATCACTGAATTTTTCTAAATTCGGAGGACCCACCGAAGTCCATCCGGCGAAAAGCCTGGCACCCGCCGCTGAACGGCAGGCTCGTAGTCGAGATGCGCTCGCTTCTGCAGTGAACGCGCACCAACCGAGCGCTCGGCCTACGGCACCGGCATCATCCCCACCGTGACGTACCGCGCAAACCCAGGCAATCCACCACGCAGTCCCTCGGAAGTGATGTGCGTCTTGTCACAGCCATCGACGGTGACAGTCGCGCGCGCCGACCCGGCTTCGTAGCCAGCGGCCGTCGCGGTGATCTGAACGTGCCGGTCGGCTGCTGTCGCGGGTGGTAAAACCGCGTGCAGGTTGGACCGTGTGCGACGCGCTGCTCGGTCATCGGCAGGGCCCCTTTGAGCTCGCGCTCGACGGCCGGAATATCCTCAACGCCCCGTGGCGCGAGGTGCAATTCGCAACCGAGAGTCAGCTTCAGAGTGAATCGGCACCGGTCGAGGAGATCCACTTTGCCCCGGGTTGACCGTTGACCGCGCGCGCAACGCTCACGGCGTACTTCTAGGCGCCGACAACTGTGTCGCATCACCCGCGCGAGCGTGGCATCCTTGTTCACATGCAACGGTTCGCGCTCCCTGTCCTCACCGTCTGCCTCGCGATGGGCTGCGGTAACGACACCGCTTCGGATTCCGGAAGCGGCGGCACCAGCGCTGGCGGCACCAGCGCGGGTGGAACGAGTTCCGCAGGCACCAGCGCGGGCGGCACTAGCGCGGGCGGCACCAACGCTGGCGGCACGAGCTCCGGGGGCACCAGCGCTGGCGGCACGGGACCGGGTCCGACGTGCAACGAAGCCGAACACTCCGGCGAGGGCACGTATTACGCGGCCGACGGCTCGGGAAACTGCAGTTTCGATCCATCACCGAACAACCTGATGGTCGCCGCGATGAACCAGACCGACTACCAAACGTCCGCGGCTTGTGGGCGCTGTGCGGCGATCGACGGCCCCGATGGCAGCGTGACCGTGCGCATCGTCGACCGGTGTCCGGAGTGCGCGCCTGGGGACATCGACATGAGCCCTCAGGCGTTCGAAAAGATCGCGCCCATCGCCGACGGCCGCGTACCCATCAAGTGGAAGTACGTCGGCTGCGACGCTCCGGCCGCTGTCGGGTACCACTTTAAAGAGGGCAGCAACCAGTGGTGGACCGCAGTTCAGGTGCGCGGCCACCGCTACGGGATCGCCAAGTTCGAGTACGACTCCGGCGGCGGCAACTTCGTCGAAGTAGCGCGCGAGAACTACAACTACTTTGTCGAGCCGAGCGGCATGGGAACAGGTCCGTATACGTTTCGCATCACCGACGTGTACGGCGGCCAGGTCACGGACACGGGCATCGCCTTCGCTGAAGCGCAAACCGTCTCCGGCGCAGCACAGCTGCCGGCTTGTCAGTAATCGCCGCCGAGTCGTGCGACCTCGTCGCGCCGGTGCGCAATCTCGCCAGCCCTCACAGCTTCAGTCCGCTACGTAATCGAAATCGGGAAACCGACACACGCCCGCGTCACAGCTCCAATCGCCGCTGGGCGATGGCTTGAACAACGGACAGTCGTCGGCTGTCGCGCAGCGGATCGGACGCCTGGTACAGAACGGTGCTTCCAGCTGCCCTGAAACGGGCTGGTTGCAGATCCCACCGCCGGTGCACGGACTGACGGAACTATCGGTCACGCTGCACGGTTCCGCGCATACCGCTCTGCACACGCGTGCCTCGCACCATGCTTCCTTGGGAAAACAGCGACCCAGGTCGTGATCGTCGACGCTGCAGTCAGAGCTAGTCGAGCATGGCTCCGCCGACTCGCAGCCAGCCACTACGACGGCGGCCAGGGCAATCACCGCTGCTATTTGCCTAGGCACCCCACATTCATAGCACTGGTTATCTCATGCGGAACTGCTCGCGCGCGGCTTTCGGTTTGCGGAACAGCCGTCGCAGACCCACTAGCAAGCGCTCGTCACCGTGTTGAGCCGTCCAGTCATC
Source organism: Polyangia bacterium (assembly GCA_030430975.1). Lineage (GTDB taxonomy): Bacteria > Myxococcota_A > Polyangia > Polyangiales > Polyangiaceae > JAUIKB01. The sequence continues at coordinate 976 of JAUIKB010000832.1, read as the reverse complement.
GATGGATGCCTTCTTGTACTGCTTCCGGCATGTGAAGCACACGAAGTGGGTCTGTAGTTCGCGACGCCGTAGCGGCACACGGGTGGAGCCTGGCAGGCTGCGATCGGACCACGCGTCCGAGGCCCCGCTCACCGCGCGGAATCGTGCAGCGTCCGATTCGCGTCGAACGCGCCGGGCGCCGGAGGCGAGCAAGCGTGAGACAATCCGTGCATGCGCAATCTGTTGTCGATCGCAGTGATTCTGGCGTGCTGCGGTGTTGGCTGCTCCGATTCGTCCGAGAATGGAGGAGCGAGCGCCGGAGGCAGCTCGGCGGGGGCGAGCGGCGGCAGCTCAGGGAGCGGCGCCGGCGGCGTCGGAGCATCGGGGAGCGAAGGCGGCACCGGCGGCGCATCCGGCGGTAACGCCGGCTCAGGCGCGGCCGGCGGCAGCGCCGGTGCGGGCGCTGGTGGAGGCGAGTGTCCCAACACGGATGTGACGGGGTCAGCAGCCGCATGCGAAACCGCGGATGATGGCGCCCCATGCGGGGCGCGGGGCATGTGCCAAGCCGGCACATGCGAGTTTCCGGAAGCGGATACGCCCTGCAACTACGACTTCGCTGGCGCACCGGCGGGCGCGTACTTAGTCATCGCCTGCGATCACGATCTCGGCGGCCAGGAGGTGATCCTGAACGAGGGCCTTACGTTCGAATACGCTGGGGGTTCGATCCGAAACGGCACGTTACGGATCAACAAAGCTAAGATCAGCGGTCAGCTTCTGAACCCAAGTCTGGTGCTCAACCCATATGGCAACGGGACTATCGACGGCGGCGCCGGCACGTTGATCGACCCAACCTTTCATTTCAACAAGACCACCTGGGAGATCCAGGAGGGCGATGTGTCCGACGACGTGGCGCTAAAGAACCGGCAGAACCTTCGCTTGGCCTTCGACCAAGTCGGCGGGCTCGGTGGCACACGCTTTGTCATCGGCGAACTCGACG
>JAUIKB010000831.1 GCA_030430975.1 Polyangia bacterium | reverse complement strand
CTGGCGGTCAAAAAACCTCAGGCGGTTGCAGCCAAGAAAATCGTACCCAAGCCTGGCGCTGGGAAGGCGCGCGCCGCGGCTGAAAAGGCCATCGTCAAGGCGCAGCAGGCGCAGGCTCGCGTAAGCGCCAAGCTGGGCGAGGACGACCGCCTCAAGCGTCCCGACAAGCTGCTGAAGGCGTCCGAGCGCTGGCTCGAACGCGAGAGCTACGACCGCTCGAAACAGCTGGCGGAGCAAGCGACCAAACTGTACGAGCTGATCGAAAAGGGTGGCGTCGCCACACCGAAAAAGACCAGCACAAAGAAGACCAGCGCGAAAAAGGTCAGCTGCGCCGAAGCGGGACGCCAGGTTCGTAGCGTTAACCGCATCGCCAAACGGGTTCGCTACGGCAAGGGGCTCGATGCAGAACAAAAGCGCGACCGCACCGAGGGTCTCGGCTTGGTGGCCGTAGCGAAACGGCGTCTTGGCAAACGGGAGTGTGACGAAGCGTCCGAGATGGCGCTGGAGGCCAAGGAGCTGCTGCGCGAGCTTCCACGCGGAACCAAGCCGACAGCTAAGAAGCCGACCAAGGTGGCAAAGAAGACGACGAAGACCACTAAGAAGCCGACGAAGAAATCCAGCAAGGGTCAGCCGTGGAAGGTCGCGTACGAGCGGATGATGGAAGCGCTGCGCGCCCGTGACAAGGCCGCGCCGGTCAAGACCGACCAGAACGCAGCGATTTTCACCAAGGGCGAAGGCGCCGTCGCTCGGGCTCGCTCAGCCTATGACTCGAAGCGATACAGCGAAGCCCGACGTGAAGCAGAAGCCGCCATCGCGTTCTTCGAGAGTGTGATCCTCGCGGCCGGCCAGCAGCCGCCGCCGCGCAGCAACCCAGATGCACCGGTGGCGTCGACCGATCCGGCGGACCGCATCGAGGCGGCGATCGCCAAGTTCGAGAAGTCGGGCAAGGCCGCGGACCCAGCTTGGAAGGATGCGTACCGCGCGGTGATCGCCGCCCTGACCAAGCGCGATGAGGCCAAAGCAGCGCTGATCGAAGGCGACGAGGCTGCAGAAGAGCTCATCGAAAGCGGTGAAGAGAAGCTCGGCCAGGCGCGCAAGGCGTACAAGGCTAAGAAGTACGGTGCCGTCGAGGAGCTTACCGACTCCGCCATTAAGGACTTCGAGACCGTCATCGACCCGGACTCCGTCGAAATCGAGGAGGACGACACCGAGGCCCCGCCGCCCAAGAGTTCGGCCGACGACGGCAGCGCTGAATTCAAGAGCGCGGATGCAGCGGTCCGCTCCGCGATCGTCATGGTTGCTGTGTGCGAGAAGCAGCAGTGCGCCGAGCGTGACTTCGAGGCGTTTACCAAGGCGAAGACCGAGGTCGATTCGGCCAAGACGTCTCTGGACGCGGGCAAGTTCGGCTATGCCGAAGAACTCGCGGAAGCTGCCAAAAAGAAGCTCAACGCGATCTTCCAGAAGCCCCGCAAGAATGTCGAGGCACCGAAAGAGGATCCGGAGAAGATCAAGCAGCAAAAGGACGATGCGGACGCCGCCATGCGCGAGATGACGATCAGCTACAAGCTGTGTCAGACGCGCGGCTGCGAGCAGTCGGACTACGAGAGCTGGCTGCGCGCCGAGCAGTACATGTCGGCATCGCGGGCTAGCTACGCGGATAAAGACTACGTCGCCGCGAAGAGTCACGCCGAGAAGGCCCACAAGTCGATGCGCAAGATCCTTGACGCAGCACCGAAGTTCGTCATCCCGTCGGGTGTATCGACGGTGACGCGCTCCGGCGATCAGCTCGTGCTTTCGCCGGGTATCGACTTTAACCTCGGCAGCACGACCATCAGCGGCGTCTCTGCCAAGTCCGTTTCCGAGCTCGCTCAGGTGCTCAAGGCGAACAAGAGCGCGCTGTCGTCCGTAAGGCTGGTCGGCTACACGGACAATATCGGGTCGGCTGCGCGGAACAAAGCGGTGAGCGAGAAGCGGGCGAAGGCCGTGCTCACGGCACTCACTAACGCAGGCGTGCCCGGAGACATTCTCGCCGCCGAAGGTCGCGGACCGGAGAATCCTGTCGCTAGCAATCGAACCCCAGCGGGCCGCAAGGCCAATCGTCGCGTCGAAGTGCGCATCACCACGAAGTGAGTTCGGAGAGATTCATGAATAGCTCAAGTATCTATCGCTCAGCTCCGCGCGGTTTCGCGGCGGCGGCCGTCGGGATCTGCGCGACGCTAGTCACGTTGAATGTCGCGGCCCAACCCGACCCCTTCGACGACTACGAAAAGTGGAAACAAGAAGACACGGCGCCGCCCCCTGCTGCGCCGGGCGACGGTACCGAGAACAAGGATCCGAAGGAGCCTGCAGATACAGACGAACCTGCTTTTCAGCGCAACAAGGGTCTGTTCTCGTTCGGTGGTCGCGGCATGTTTAGCTACACGGGGACGAGCAACGAAGCGCTCACCGGTCCCGACCTGTCGAACACGACTTTGTTCTATCGGCTCTCGCCTGCCGTAGGATATTTTCTTACTGAAAATATCCAGCTTGGCGCATCGATCGGCCTGCTGGGCAAGTCGATCGCTCGCGAGGGTGATCGCAATACGACCGAACTCGACGTGTTGACCGAGGTCACCGCACACTACGTTTTGCCGATGGGCAAGCGGTTCGCGCTCATGCCGGGTGTTGGGCTCGGCGTATATCTCGGCTCTAGCGACCGACCGCTTCGTGTCGAAGACTCGAACGGCGACGTCACGGAGACTCAGGAGAACACCAGCACGTTCGGTGTCTCGGGCTCTCTGTACTTGTCCGTGGCCTACCAGCTGAGCAAGAACGTTCATCTTCGGACGGGCCTTGCCCTGAACGCCCTGATCGGGACGGAGAGCGTGTCGAGTCAAGATGAGAGTCTCAGCTCGTCGACCGCTCACTTCGGCTTGCCGTTAGAGCTGTACTACTCCTTTCATTGAGGTGGGTTCTTAGGAATCCGTCGAAACTTGACTGCTGAACGGCCGTCGCTTCATTGGGCTTAGTTGCATTAGGGAAATATTATGCGCGCTTTCGTTGGCTGTTTTGTCGTCTTGATGTTGTCCGGTTGCGGTAACGACGAGAAGGTGCTGCCGCTCGATGGCGGCGGCGCGAGCGCCGGTAGCGGTGGCGCCGATGCTGGCGCGAGCGGATCGGGAGGCAGTAGCGCCTCCGGCGGCACGTCGTCGATGGGCGGCACGTCGTCGATGGGCGGCACGTCGTCGATGGGCGGCACGTCATCGATGGGCGGCACGTCATCCACGGGTGGCTCCGCGGGCAGCGCGGGCTCCACGAGCGGCAGTTCCGGCTCGGGTGGGAGTGCGAGTGTCGGCGGCAGCGCAGGAACAGGTGGTTCCGCGGCCGGCGGCAGTGCGGGTTCAGCGGGCAGTTCCGGATCGGCAGGCAGCTCAGGTTCCGGAGGCAGCGGGGGCAGTTCCGGATCGAGCTCCGGCGGCTCAAGTGGTTCGGCTGGGTCTGCGGGCTCGGCTGGCTCGGCGGGCGCTGGTGGTTCGGGCGGGTCCCCGTAGCGATCGTCGTACGATTTTCCG
>JAUIKB010000830.1 GCA_030430975.1 Polyangia bacterium | reverse complement strand
GAGCGATCCGCATCGCGAATGGGAAGAGAGCTGCGCCAAGCGCCGGGCGGTGCGGCGACTGGTAGGCCTGTGAGCGCTCGGCGGGTCTGCGGTGAATAGCGCCGAGCAAGCGACCGCCGTCCTCAAGGTGTTGGCTGAACTCGGTATCTGTGAGGTGGCGCTGTGTCCTGGCGGGCGCAACGCGCCGCTCGTGCATGCGCTGGATTCGTCCGAGTTGTTTCGTGTGAGCTGCTTCGCCGATGAACGCTCGGCGGCGTTCTTTGCCTATGGCCGTACGCTGGCCGACCGCCGGCGGCTCGTGGCAGTACTAACGACGTCGGGCACAGCGGTTGCTGAGCTGCTTCCCGCGTTCGTGGAAGCGCGATATGCCGGCGTCCCCATGGTGGCGATAACAGCCGACCGTCCGGCATCGTACAGGGGCACCGGCGCGCCCCAAACGATCGAGCAGCTGACATTACTAGAGGGATACGCCGATGTGGTTGACGTTGCGGTAGGAGAGCCCGTGCCGACGGCGAGCGAGCTGCGGTCGAAGCTGGCCAAACGCCGCTCGGTGCATCTGAACGTCGCGTTCGACGAGCCACTGATCGAAGACGGTCCAGGCGCACCCACCCGGTTGGGCGAAGGCCTCGCGATGGACGTCGAGCCGAGTGGTCACGACGCCCTGCAGCGTTGGGCCGACAGCGTCGTGCGACCGCTCATCATCATCGGGCGCCTGGACGAGGCAGAGCGTGACGCTGTGAGGGAATTCGTGCGCCGTTGCGGGGCGGTGGTTTACGCCGAGGGCCCCTCGGGCCTGCGCGAGGATACCGCCATCGCCGATCAAGTGTTGCGCTCCGGCGAGCGGATCTTGCGGCCGGATGGGCCGCTGTTCGTCGACGAGTGCTGCGACGGCGTCTTGCGGATCGGACACGTGCCGACCACGCGACTGATCCGCGACCTCGCTGGCCAGCTACATCATCTGCCGCACGCGTCCGTCAGCAGCTTGCCGTTCTCGGGCACCCCTTCGTCCGTGCATGCGGTCGGATCGATCCGCGCAACCTTGGCGGGCATCGACGTCGGCTGGTGGCAGGGGGAGACGGCCAGGCGGTTGCTCGACATCGATCGCGCGCGCGCTGGCAATCTGGACCGACTGTTCGCCGAGTGGCCTAGGTCAGAGGCTGCAATGGTGCGACATCTGTCCCTGAGTCTTGAACCAAGCGATCGCGTGTTCGTTGGCAACAGTCAGCCGATTCGGTTGTGGGATCTCGCCGCCGCGTTTGAAGCGCCTGCACGACCTGTCGGAGCAGCGCGCGGGGCGAACGGAATCGACGGGCAACTGTCTACGTGTTTCGGATGGGCGCAGGCCGGATGCCGCAGCATCGGGCTGTTCGGGGATCTGACGACGCTCTACGATCTCGCAGCGCCCTGGGCGCGGAGTCACGCGGACGGCCCGGTGCACATCGTGATTATGAACAACCGAGGCGGTCGCATATTCGAACGACTGTTCTCGAGCGCGAGTTTCGTGAACGCGCACGAGCTGGCGTTTGACGGATGGGCGGCTATGTGGTCGGCGACCTACCAACGTCTCGAGACCACTTCCGCGCCTTGGAGCCTGGCGTCACAAGTCACCGAGCTTCGCCCGGATGCTGAGCAGTCCGATCGGTTTTGGGATGCGTACGGGCGTCTTCACGAGGCCGACGATGGGTGAAGCCTCAAGCGTGTCGGTTTGGCTCCTGGCCGTCCGTCCCAAGACACTGACGGCGGCGCTCGTGCCGATTGTTGTCGGAACAGCGATCGCGTACCTCGACGGCGGAACGCTGCGGTTATGGGTAGCTGGGCTGGCGCTCGCCGCGTCGTTCTTCATTCAGGTAGGGACGAACTTCGTGAACGATGCGATCGATTTCAAGAAGGGAGCCGACACGGAGGAACGCGTCGGACCGGTGCGCGTTACCCAAAGCGGCCTGTTATCAGCGAAGGCAGTGATGGCTGGAGGCGCTGCCTGTTTCGTCGTCGCCGTGCTGCTCGGCGCTCCGCTCGTGTGGGTGGGGGGATGGCCGATCCTAGTGATCGGATTGTTCAGCGTTGCCTGCGGCTACGGCTACACCGGCGGCCCGTTTCCGCTCGCTTATGTCGGTCTGGGCGACGTCTTCGTGATGCTGTTCTTCGGTCTCATCGCCGTTACTGGGACGCACTTCCTGGTGTCCGCGAGCTGGAGCGTGTGGGCGCTGCTCGGAGGTCTCCAGGTTGGGGCACACGCGACGGTGCTGATCGCGATCAACAACCTTCGAGATCGAACGACAGACGCTAGGGTAGGCAAGCGCACGCTAGCGGTCCGACTCGGCGAGCGGGGAGCCAAAGGCGAGATCACTGCGCTAGCGGTGGCGCCCTTCGTACTCGGCTTCGCGTGGTGCGCCCGGGGGGCCTGGTGGGCGGCTCTGCTGCCACTGCTGTCGCTTCCCGTAGCGGTCACGCTCATTCGCGACGTGCTGCGCACGCCGCCCAGCGCTGCGTACAACGGCTACTTGGCGCGGTCGGCAAAGCTCCATTTGCTGTTCGGACTGCTGCTCGCGGCTGGATTGAGTGTTTCGTTGTGGCTGACCGGCTGAGGCCCATCGCCGTGGCGCTGGCCGTGTACGAGCTGCATCCAGACGGCGCGATCGGTCAGCGAAGCCAACCCGCGTCGGGCGCTCTTGCCCGCATCACATTTTCGAACCTGAGCGTCGGCTACGCCGACGTTCACGTGTGGGAGTCGCTCGGCGATCCTGCGCTGAATGTGGTGCTGGCGGATCTGGCCTCGGGGGCGCCGACCCTGGCTCTGGCCCGTCGGGCGCTCGCCGTGGCGGCAAAGGACGCCACGGCCCGCGCGTCGAGGCCGTCGCTGGTGTCGGGCGTCGGGCGAATTCGGTCCCACGCGCTGCTCTACGGACCGTCCACGGGCTGGCGATCGTTGCTCGAACGTGCCAGGCGCAGCGGCCAGACGGTAGTGAAGCTGAAGTTGCCGAGGGATGTCGATGAGGCCATCGGACTGGTCCGGAACTTGGCCGACCAGGCGGGCACGCTGCGGATCCGCTTGGATCCGGGCGGGCTTCTGGGTGCCGACGGTTTGGCCGCGCTGTGGTCCCGACTGGGCTCCACGACCGAACGGGTCGACTTCATAGAAGACCCGTTTGCGTTCGATCCGTTGCTCTGGGCGCAAGTGCAAGGTGCCACCGGTGCCCGGCTCGCCCTGGATCGCGATGCCGATCGGCTTCCGTCCCAGGTCGATCGCGTCCGGTCGTCTGGTCTTCGACTCGCGGCGGTGGTCATCAAGCCGGCACGCGCCGACCCAGAGCCGGTCGCGAAGGCCGCGGCTGAAGTAGACGCACAGCAGCTCGTGGTGACGAGCTACCTCGCGCACCCGTACGAGATCGGCTGCGCCGCGGCTGTCGCCGCGCAACTCGCCGAGCGATATCGGATTGGTGAATGCGGTTTCGATTCCTTCCGAGCCTATCAGCGTGATGATTTTTCGGATCGGTGGGGCGTGGTGGACGGAAAGCTGCGACTGAAATCTTCGCGCGACGAGACTGGCTATGGGTTCGAC
>JAUIKB010000829.1 GCA_030430975.1 Polyangia bacterium | reverse complement strand
CACCGATCAAGCCCGTCTCGAGGAGCATCTGAATCAACATGTTGTGGCTGCCGGTATAGGAGAGGCCCGTCTGCCCTCCTCGATGAAAGATCCCTGACCCAAACAGCGGCGCATGGCGCAGTTTCGAAAGCTCGTGGACCCAGATGGAGATACGCCCGCCGTCGTCCACCCCCGTCTGCTGAGCAAAATCGCTGCTGACAACCTGAGTCGTCGGATCGAACGTCTTGTCGATCTGGACGCGAAAGACCTCCGCCTGCTGGTACGTAATGACTCCGACAATGCCCAGCGTCGCGAACACGCCGATCAAAGCCGGACTCAATTTCACAGCGCGCATCGTGTAAAGAATCGCGACCAGCAGCGCTACCCAGCCTCCACGCCCCTCCGAGAACAGGAAACCAACGATAGCCAGCGGCAACGTGAGATACGTAATACGTCGCCAGCCTTTGGTCCCCAGTCCAAGCGCCAGATGCCCACCGAAATACGAGAGCAGCATCGCCAGGCTGACGCTCACCGCGTTGGTCGCTTCGTACCCGTCACGGGGTTCGTTGAGTCGCTTCGCAAGTGACCCGACATGCTCGGGCGAGTTCAGCAGGCTAACGGCGACCACCAGTACGGTCGCCAGCAGCGACCAACGATAGAGATCCAGGTACCGCGGGGGAAGTGATGCGAGCGCGCGAATTACAGCGAAGCCAGCAACGCCGTAGTAGACGATCTTTGCCCATTTCAGGGTCGAGAGTCGCCAATAGTATTGGCCGCTGTATGAGTAGCGAAAGAGGATCGTCAGCGAAGCGATGCCCGCCCATACGGCGAACCAAATGACGAGCGGCTCGATCTCTTTCCAGCGCGTACCGGAAGCCGAACGCCCGGCCAACCATGTAAGGATGATGAACGGAAACAGCACCCGGTCGCTTAGCTCGAGGGTTCCAAATTGCGTCGCGACCGTCTGGCCCAGGTCAGGCAAGAACACGAGCGGCATCACGAACAACCAGAGCGAGCGCATCGGGGGGGTTCTTCGCAGGCGTCCAAGGCCGCAGACATGACCGCAGACGACGAGTACTATACGCTGCCACGACGGCCCAACGGCCGCCACGACAATACGGAACACACGTGAAAACGCGCATTTCTGCCGACAATCCGTTCGGTCGCAACCGCTACGGCTTCCTCTGGGAGACCCTGCGTCCCGAACCCTCCGGGACGCACTTGGACTACGGTGCCTACGACGGCGCCGTTCTGTCCAAACTGTGCGAAACCGGAGCCGTTCACCGAGGGGTTGGCGTGGATGTGAACCTGGGGGTGGTCTCGACCAGCCAACACCGCATCTCCGACGCCGTCCAGCTCCACACGATCGAAAAGGACGAACGTCTGCCGTTTGACGACGACTCGTTCGATTCCGCCAGTGTGCTCGACGTCATCGAACATGTTGTCGACCAGCGGCGGATCCTCAAAGAGCTGCATCGAGTTGTCAAACCCGGCGGGCGGCTCGTCGTGACGGTACCAGGCAAGCATCTGTTTTCGTTCCTGGACATCGGCAACTTCAAGTACCGCTTTCCTCGCGTCCACAAACTTTACTACACCAGAAAGCACTCGGCGGAAGCGTACCATCGCCGGTACGTCGAATGCGAAAACGGCTTATTCGGCGACATCGAAGTAGCCAAAGGTTGGCATCAACATTTCGCGCCCGCCGAACTCGCCGCGCTCTTGGAGTCATGCGGATTCACGGATGTCGAGTTCGACGGGTGCGGCTACGCCGAACGCCCGCTGTCATTGATGCTGAAACTGGCACCGCGCGCCGCGCGCCATCCCATTCATCGAGCGATTCGCGCGGATTCCGAGCGGTTCCATCGCACGCATTTGTTTTCGGCTAGTCGCAATCGCCGCTGATCATCGAAGGCGCAAACCGGCGTGCGTGACAGCCCGTTCGAAACGGGTCGAATAGTGGTCCCAGGTGAACTCACGGAGCACGCGCGCTCTGGCTAGTCGACCGTGTTCTTCGAGTTCCGAAGGGTTTGCAAGGGCCGCCGTGAGCCGAGCAGTGACCGCGTCGACATCGTCTTGGGCGACCAACCACCCGCCCTCGCCGTGCTCGACAGCCGACGAGATGCCGCCGGTACGCGTGCCCAGCACTGGCGTTCCACCCGCTTGCGCCTCAAGAAACGCTAGCCCGAACCCCTCCACGCGCGCTCCTTGATCGTCCTCCCGGGTCATCATCACGTACAGGTCGGCGGCGCGATACACATTCGCGATATCATCCTCACTGACGAAGCCCAGAAACCGGACGCAATCCCCCAAACCCAAGCTTCGGGTCAGCTGGCGGAGCGCCGCCTCCGCCGGACCGCGCCCCGCAATCAAGTACACGACCTTCTGCCGAGCCGTGAGCGGCAGCCGAGCGATCGCGCGTATGACCGTGTCGTGACCTTTGAATAAGTGAACCCGCGCGACCGTGGCCAGAGTGAGCCTCCCGTCAACGTCCAGTTTGTGCTTGGCTTGCTCAACTCCGGACGGCTCAAACCGCTCTTCGTCGACCGCTAGCGGCACCGACTCGACCCGTGCGCGCGGCGCTACTGCTGCGACTTTCGCGGCGGTGTAGTCGCTATTGGCTAACACGACCGAAGCGTTCTCCAACACTGCGCGTCGCAGCCCCGCCCACGCGCGGCGTCGCCACCGTGCTGCCGGTTCAAGCAGCTCAGCGCCATGCGCCATCACGGCCACATGCCGCACGCCAGCGCCCATACACAACGCCGCCTCTGGATACCACCGTGCGCACACCACAAGTTCGTCTCGCGCCCGCCGTAGCCTGGGCAGGCATGCGAGTTCTCTGACAACGCGCGGTTCTGGAACGCGCGTCACACGCACGGGTTCCCCAGCGGCGTCGGGGTGGACCACCGAGAGCACTTCAACGCTTCGCCCGGCAGCGTTCTGAGTCCGCGCGACCGCTCCCATGAGTCGTGCGATACCGCCATCGAGCGGCGGGTAATCATAGGCGAAAACCAGCACAGTCACACCAGCACGGACCGAGTTGCCGCCGATCTCACCCAGGTTCGTGCACGACCTAGCCCGCGCTCGACGTCCTGCCCAAGACTAGCGCCCCGTTCCACGCTTGCCTACTGCGCACCAGTAAGGTGGCCCCTGGTTGAAACGGACGTCCACCAACCCGGCACGCTCCATCATGGTTCTGATTTCGTCCTTGGTAAAACGCTTCTCTAACCGGGTCCCAAATCGGTCCAGCGCATCGGTGCGAAGGGTGTAATAGCTACGAGCCCGGTAACCCGCGAGCGGAAAGTTCGAAACATCGACGCCAACTTTTTCCGCAAGATAAGCGGCCCGCGACAGTGGGAAGTACACGCCAGCCGCGATCGCTTCGGCAGCAAGCTGCTTTCCGCGATTCGGCAGCCTGGACACCACAGAGCGCACCCTGTCAGACGTCTTCCACAGTGCCCGAAACCATATCGGGCGGTTCTCAAGCGCGTAGTAGAGATAAACCAGAAACGGAGCGCCCGGCTTGAGCGCTTGCACGCAGCGGCTCAGGCCCGCCTGAGTGTCAGCAGTGTGATGCAGCACACCAAGCGAGTA
>JAUIKB010000828.1 GCA_030430975.1 Polyangia bacterium | reverse complement strand
CGATCACGGTCGGGAACGAACTCAAACACAGCGCCGGTCGCCCCAGCTGGGCAACCCGCGGGTCGCGTACCGGTCGCTGGACACCACAGAGCGTCGGTGTACCTCGCGCCGCCGGAGGGAAACGCTCGCTCGAGCGGACCCGCGAAGATCTTCTGCGCCGTGACCGCCATGTACGGCGATGCGTCCATAATTGCCGCGAGATTCGGAACGGGCGGCACGGGTTCGGCGAGCCGAATGAGCTCATCGCGCAAATCCCGACGCTGAGACGGCCTCAGCACGATTAGCTCGTCCATGATGATCGTCCGCGTCAGCAGAATGCCTCCCGAACAGCTTGTGGTGGTGGGCGTCTCTTGCATATCGATGCAGAATTTGACGTCGCTGAAGTCGCAGCTGCCGCCCGTGCACCAGGTGTTGCAACGGCCCCAGAGCGCGCACGTCGCTGCGTTCACGGGCGCGCCACTTAGATCGACGCGAATGTTGTCGAGCTGTCCACCGTGAGCGAGCAGGTACGTCAGCTGGTTCGTGAAACCGCCGGTGCCGTCGCCGAGCGGCATGATGGACGTCCCGGTTGGCCCGGTCCGGACGAAGATATCCGACGTGGCTAGATCGAGCCAGCTGGGCAGGCTATCCGTCGGAACGGACACCTTGGGCGGGTTGAGCAATGAGTGTCCAACGCGGCCGAGCGCCTTGGATGCTTTGGCGAGGGCCGAATCGATCAGCCCCGGGAGTATGCCAGCGAAGATCGTGCACACGCCGACTCCAGGGATGTCGGCGAACAGACACGTCGGCAGCGGAATCACGTCGAAGTCCCGCGACAGCATCCGCGCGCGGGCGTTCACGTCGACCCCGGTAGCGCTGTAGTCGAGATCGGCTGAGCCGAGATGATTCGTAAACGCACGGCGGTCGTAGTGTGCTGACGCACTCGTCGAGATTTCGGGCTGCAAGCGAAGCTCGGTCACCATCTCGTGCAGATCGATGTGGATCAGAGCGGCCAGGGCGTCGTTCGGATCGAGGTGCAGATCGATCGGCAACCGCACCGCGAGCACCGGCGCCGTAGCGCTGCTGTCCGACTCGCTGTTTTTCAGATCGAGCCAACTGGTGCAGCTATTAGTCGACGTGTCGCACACGCCCGACGTCGCGCCGGAGTCATCCGTGCAGCCGCCCCACGCCGCACACGCGCTGTCCACGCAGTCGGAGTTCGTCATGCAGGTCGGCGCCGACCAAACGCACGACCCGCTGATCTGCGCGCCACCGTCGTCTGTCGGACAAGTGAAGCCCGACTTGCACGCGCTCTTGATACTCCCCGGCTCACCCGAGCAGCTTCCGCTGTCGTCGCTGTCGCGGAGCATCGCCTCGGTCTTGCGCGGCCGGTCCCACGCAACGGTGATACGCGACGCGTCGACGGTGAATTCGATATCGTCCAGGGGAATACCGCTGAGGCTCTTGAGCGGATCGCAGGTGCTGAACGCACCGGCAAACAGCGGGTGCTTGCACAACAGCCGGTACTCTCCGTCGTTCGCCGGATTGTCGTCGCGTTTGGTGATAGCGCCCATGTCGACGTAGTCGATGAAGGGGATGCTGAGCGTGGCATTCGTCCAGCTCGGGTAGGTGGACGGTGGCAACAGCGGGTTCTTGAAATGCACCCGCCCTTCCGCAGCCGGCTTGAACTCGTCATTCAACGCGAACCGCAGCGCGATCTTCGTGCGCAGGTCGGTCTGAAGCGCGCTCAGACTGGCGTTCGACGACGCGAAGTAGCCCCGGAGTCGCTCGCGCGGAGTGAGCGTTGTGCCGCCCTCGGCGACCGGTCGACTCGCTATCACGTGGTCAGCACCGAGGGTTCCGCCACCGCCGGTGAAACTGAACGATCGGCAGCCCGCCGACAGCGTTGCCGCAGCCATCACCGCCATGCACAGCGTGTTCTTGTTCATACCGGCACCATCGCTCGGCACCGAACCGCCAACTTGAATGGAGTCTGATTTGTGTCTGAAGAGCTGCCGGCGCGAACGAAGTCAGGTGTTCAGCGCGCGGCCGTGCACGGACGTGCTGTAAGAATTCAATGTCCCCAAAGTTCAGCGCCGCGCCGATTTCGACTCCGACGAAGCTTTCTTTGAAAAACATTGCGCCACCTCGCGACCGAGCGCGTTAGCGGATCAACCACCCAGGAGATCGACCATGACTCGGCCAACGCGCAACACCCTTTTTGACAACAAATTCTTCAATAATTTCAATAACTTAACATCGATGGCACGTCGTGCCGGCGGAGCCGCCGCCGCCTGTGCTGCTGTCGCCTCCCTGAGCGCGTGCGCCGCCAATCAGCCCCCGGTTGTCCACATTCCGGTCGTGGAAATCAAACAGGGCGACCACCCCACCAAGGTCGTCGGCGAAGGCAGGCTCGAGCACGCACCGCAGTACTTCGAACTGTCCATCAGCGTGAATGCGGAATGCTACCCAACGCCGGTAGCCGCCAGCCGCGCCGCTGACCAGGCCGTGGGGAGTTTGATGAAGTCGCTACGTCCGCTCATCGATTCGAACAATCCGAAGGACGGCGTCTTCTCGCGCGGCGGGTTCACCCAGCCGTTCTATCGGCGCACACGTCATGGCGCTACGGTGTGCGAGGGGACGTTTCAAAAGGTCTCGAGCATCACCGTGAAGAGTTCCCGAATCGATAGCTTCAGCGGCGACTATGCCAAGCTCCAACGCGCGGTGCTCACGGGAACGCTCAAGCAACCCCTCGACCCAGGCGACCAAAGCACGACTCACGCGACGCTGAGCACACCGACTCCGCAGCTGTACTTCGAAACCCGCGAACGTCTGGAGCAGCAGGCGCTCGCCGACGCGATCGACAACGCGCGCGCCAAGCTGGCTGCGACGGCTAAGGCCGGCTGCCGCACCGCGAAGCCCAAACTGCTCAAGTTTGAAGAGTCGAACCAGCTCGACGGTCGACCGATCCCGTACGCCGGAACGAAGCGACAGCGCGTGCGCGACAGCGGCTCCGTGGCGTTCGATGCGATCTGGGTCAACAAGCTCGTCGACGTGTACTTCAAGATCCCGCCTGGAGCCTGCTGAGATGAACGCCCATGCTCACTCACGTCGCTGGCTGCTGCGTTCAGGCGTGCTCATCGCGGCATCGAGCGCCCTTGGCTGTCGTCGACGCACGGACACTTCGCTCGTCGATCCGAGCGGGCGTCCCGCTGACCAAGGTCCGCCTCAGCCGCAACGTGCGACGCCCGCAGCCACAGCCTCTCCGACGCCCTCGCCTCCGCCTGCGGGTGGGGGCGCCCCCTCCGCGCCGGCTTGCAACGGGCCGACGGCGTCGAACATCGAAGGGCCCTACTACAAGGCGGGCGCGCCTCGCCGGGCTCGTCTAGTCCGACCTGATGTGACTCCGCTGACGCTCACCGGACGCGTCTTCGACGACCGCTGTCAACCGATCGCCGCCGTGATGGAGTTCTGGCAAGCGGATGAGCAAGGACGGTACGACAACGCCGGATTCCAGCTCCGCGCGCAGCTCGCGGCGTCGGCGACGGCCGGGTTCGCGCTCACAACGATTCGACCTGGGCACTACCTGAACGGGAGACAGT
>JAUIKB010000827.1 GCA_030430975.1 Polyangia bacterium | reverse complement strand
CACGCTAGCCCGGCTCAAGATCATCCACTTTGGCGTTCTGTGCCTGGCACAGGTCAGCGACGACGGAGCGCGGGAACGGACGCTTCCGGTCATCTTTAGCGCCGCACGCATCGCGTCGATCGCCGCGGGTCAAGTGTTGCTCTGGGCGGGGCCCGTGTTGGCTCCTCGCTGGCTGCTGGTCGTCGCGGTCGGCGCCTATGCCGCGGCGTCGGCTCTCGTCCGGGGGGGAAGCGAACGTGGCCCGCGCGGCGTCGAAGCGTTCGATGACGCGCCCGTTTCGATGCGCAACCCAACGACCAGTCCCGCGTCTGAGTCGTTGACTCGGCAGCTGCTGGCTACCCTCGTAGCGGGCGCGCTCGCGTTGGCGGTCAGTCGGGTCGCTTTGCAGTCAGCGGCGGGACACGTGCTGGCCGCAAACGTCGAGGCTGCGAGGTTGCCGCGAGTGCTTGGGCTCTATTACACGATTTCCGGGGCAGTCGCTCTAGGCCTTCAGCTGCTGATCGTCGGCAGAGCGCTCGCCGCTGGGGGACTCGCTTGGCTAAACATGGGTTGGTCGGCGCTGCTCTTCGTCGCCCAGATGCTGCTGCTGTGGCTAGCTCCTTCGGTGGCCGTCGCGCTGCTGGCCCAGTCCGTAGACACGGACTTGCGGCGGGCGGTCCGCACACCCATCACGACCCTTCTATACGGGTTGATGCCTGCCGCGGTGCGAGCCCGGGCTCGCACCGCGGTGATCGGAGTCGCCGTGCCCGTCGGATCGATCGCCGCGGCGCTCGTGCTCGGCGACGGGCTGGGCCCCCGAACCGCAGCAGTTGGGGTTGTCGGAGCTCTGGTCGTGTGGCTGGCAACGGCCGTACAAAGCGCGCTCTGGCGTCGGGCAAGAGGCTCCCAGAGTGCACGATAACGGCGTAAAATCGCGAGGATCCGCCGTGAACACGACTAGGTTTGTCAGCCGCACACCCGCGGGGGTAGTTTGCGAGCGGCCATGAGTCGACTTCGGTTCAGCGTACGCGCGAAAATCATGGGAACGGTCGTGTTCGTCGCAGCGATCGTCCTCGCACTAGGCGCGTGGACCGCGTACCACGCGCTGCTCGAGAGCGGCCGCGGACGCTATCTCGAAACTCACTTTCAACGCTTCCGCTTGGACATGGAGAACTCCGGCGACGGCGACGCGGCAGCGGCTCGCCTGATAGCGCGCGACCCAGCGCTGATCGAAGGGTTGGAGACCGGGGAACCCGCCAGCATCGTTGCGGCGGGCAAGCGGCTTCAGGCGAACATCGCAGCTACCTTGTCACCCGATCTGTTGCTGATCGGCGGCGCCGACGGGGCGCTCATCACCGAGGCCGGCACGGGAACCGTCAGCAACTGGCGCGCGACGCGACTATTTCGAGATCTTTTGGGCGGCAAGACCATCACGGGCGCACTTGCGGTGATCGATGGCGAAGCCTACCGAGTGTCGGGTTCCGCCGTGCGACGGACCGACGCATCGCCGGTGGTGGGTACGGTATTGGTCGCCCAGCGACTCGACCGGTTCCTGGCGGCTTTTGCGAAACACTCCCACGGCAAGACGCCCGGTAAGCAGCATCGCGTGTCGTTGGTGGGGCCCAGCGGCGTGCTGGCCAGCGCGCTCCCGAAGGCGGACTGGCCCGGCCTGCTCGCGGCGTCGCAGGCCGCCCAGTGCGACGGGGCCACCGAGGGCAGGATTTGCGCAAAGGCGCCGACCGTCGCCGAGGCCGACACTCAGGTGCCGGTGCTCAAGGTCAAGACCGGCAGCAAAGTTGCAGTTTACGACTATTGGGGAGCGCCCGCCGTCGGCTACTTGGGGGGAGCTAGCGATGCGCGACTCGGCTCCCTGCTGCTGATGCGAACGCGCAGTCATGTCGCGAAACAGATGCGCGACGCTGAGGCCCAAATCGTTGGCGTACTCGGCGTGGCGGCCGTCATCGCGCTGTTGTTCGGCTTCATCCTGTCGGTGCAGATCACCCGACCACTGCGTAGCTACATCGAGGCGACCGGCGCGCTGGCGCGTGGCCAGGCGGATCTGAGCCAGAAGCTACCCGTTCGCACGCGAGACGAGCTGGGCGTGCTGGCGGACAACCTCAACCAGGTGTTCGCGCGCATCCACAGCCTCGCCGGCGACGTCCAGCGGTCCGCGTTCCAGGTCGGCAGCGCGAGCGGCGAGATCGCGACCGTGAGCAACACGATGCTCGACGGCTCGAAGGAACAGGCCAGCAAGATCTCCAATTCGACCGCAGCCGTGATCGAACTGTCGTCGTCGATTCAACAGGTAGCGGAGAACGCTGCCGAGGCCTCAAGACGTGCGAAGGCGAGCGGGCGCGCCGTCACCGACGCGATCAAGCGTTTGGAAGAGATCCGCGGGACCGTCGAAGACGCGGCCAAGCGCATCGATACGCTCGGCGAGAGCGGTAAGCGCATCGGCAACATCGTCGAGGTGATCCGTCAGATAAGCGAACAGACGACGATGCTGGCCTTAAACGCTGCGATCGAAGCCGCACATGCAGGTGAGCACGGCCGCGGATTTGCCGTCGTGGCCGATGAGGTCAGCTCGTTGGCCAAACGCGTCGGCCAGTCCGCGCGGGACATCGAAGACTTGATCGCCGCGATCCGTGACCAGACCGGCGAAGCCGTACGAGTCATGCAGAGCGGGAGCAAAGACGTCGAAGAAGGCACCGGCCTAGTGACCGCGACTTTGGGAGATCTACAGACGTTGGTCAGCGTGATTGACGACACCGCCAGTGCGGTCCAAGAGCAGGCTGTGGCATCTGACGAAATCGCGCGCAACATGGACGTAGTGCAGCGAATCGCAACCGAAGTCTTGAGTTCCAGCGAAAACGCCGTGGAGCAAGGCGATCGACTCCACCAGCTCGCCGAGTCGCTCGAGCGCAGCGTCGGTGGTTTCAAAGTGGACAAGAACCCACCGGGGGAGCCCGATGAGGTGTTGGCGCTCCCGGAGGGGGAACGATGACCGTGCGCGGCCGTCTTTCCGCGCTCGCCCTGGTGGTCTCCGGCCTGGTGATGGCGATGGCATGCTCGTCTGACGATGATGAGACGGCAGTCGCGCCGGCCGGCCCCCCGCAGATGCGCATCCACGCGATTACCGCCGTCGGCGGCGCGAAGTGGACACGCGATCAAGGCGGTTGTCTGGATCTGGGCACCGACCCGGCGGGCTCCGTTGTGGTGGAACTGCGCGGCGCGCCCACTGAAGACGATCCGACGCCCGCTCGTGGAACGCTCGGCAACTTCCTACTGCGTCCGGCTGGGTCGTGCGCCGGGCAAGCGCAGTGCGGGACGGTCCGGGTCGGCGTTGACGGCTCGCCCGACGTGGCCGTGCGAGCCGTTAGCACTTTCGTAACCCTCGCGATGGCGGACGTCGCCGCGGGCGACATCACGTTCACCGCTCGCCTGCTTCAGGACGACGGCGAACCGTTTGACGATTCGCGAGGTGAGGTTGCCGACAGTGTGACGGTGACGGTCGAAACGGCGTTCGGCTGCTCGGGTGGGCCACCAGACGCCGGCTCGGATGCCGGTGACGCGGGCGATGCCGGTGACGCGGGCGATGCCGGTGAC
>JAUIKB010000826.1 GCA_030430975.1 Polyangia bacterium | reverse complement strand
CGCATCGAGAGCTTTCTGTAGGTCCCCGGCCAAGTCGGTCGTCGTCGTCAGGTCGAAATGACAGTCGCCGACGTTTCCCGGCATGGCGTCGTGCGTGCAAAGCGGGTCGCTTGCCGTACCGCCCGCCCAGGCGACTTGGGACAGCAGGGCGCGGGCGTCTTCGCTACCGGGCACACCGATTACGAACGTGCGAATGCCGACCTTGGCAGCGTTCGGCACGTCTTGGGTGAGGAGTTTGGGAAGCTCGTCTGGTTTGCAGGTTTCGAAGCCGTCGGTGAGCAGCACGACGAACCGATTTCCGTCGAACGTTCCCGCCTGACCCTGACTGTGGAGGTAGGCGTAGCTAAGGATGGTCGCGCCGGCCAGCGGTGTGGCTCCGTTCGGGTCGACGGTGGAGAGAAATGCATCGATCGACGAGTTGTGGGTCGTGTCGAGGAGCTGCACGTTGATGTCAGGGTTCGATTTGACCTGGCAGCTGGATGCGGCGATTGGGAACATGGTCATGCCCAAACTCACGTCGCCTTCGAGCTCCAACGTGTCGATGGCCGTGCTTAGCGCGACCCGAGTTTCTTCCCACTTTGTGGGCTGAGTCATGTCCTGCTGTTGCGGAAACTGCTCGCACTGAGCCGTCGTCATGACCGGTGGCAGGTTGCAGTTCATGCTGCCACTACGGTCGACGACGAACAGCATGTTGGCGGCGGCGCGCTCACCGACGACCTCTGTCGCGCCGCACGAGCCGTCGACCGTCACCTGTGTACCGCCGCCGCCGTCGACGTTGATCAGGCTTCCGCCCGCGCTGGTACCGCCGGTGGTGGTGCCTCCCGTATTACCGCCGCCGCTGGTTCCGCCCGCGCTGGTGCCGCCGGCGTTCGTGCCGCCAAACGGCCCGCCGGAGCCGGCAGAGTCTCCTCCGCTCGTCCCGCACGCGATGAGTCCCCTTATCGTGCTGGCAATGCTTAGGCTAAGAGTCCAACTCAGGTGGCGATTCACGTCACGCTCCTTGTTCTTCCGGGAAACCTGTTCGGGGAACCTGTTGGCGAAGCCTACCACGCTCTGAATGGGTTGCCCGAATCTGCGCGACGATCGCACCTACATCCTCGCACCTACGCCCACGACGATGCTGTGCCGGTTCGTAGGGATTGAACCAGGGGCGCTGGCTTGCGAGAGTGCGCGCGATGGCGGATACAGATACGACGGGGGCGTTCGAACACGGGGAGGGCTATGCCCAGGGTGAGCTGGCCGGCGGGCTGGGCCTGGGCCCGCTAGAGCAGCAGTATGAGGAGCTGTTTGCCGAAGCGCTCGCCGACGGCGTCATCACGGCCGAGGAGCGTGCTCGACTAGAGCGAGCTGCCGACAACCTGGGTGTCGATCGGTCGCGCTTGTTCAAACTCGAACAGGCGATGGTTGCTGCCTACGAGTCCCATCATCGGGTTCGCATCGTCGAGCACTATGAAGAGGCGCCACAGTCGCTGGCGCCCATCCAGGTCGAAGCTGAGGGTGACGCGGCGCGAACTGTGCTCCTCAAACGAGTCGAGCAGCTAGAGGCGCGAGTACGTGAACTCGAAGAAGAGCTGAGGGTCGCTCAGTCTCAAATCAACGTTGAAGTCGACTTAAGCAGCCTCGACGCCGCTGCCGACGAGAGCGTCGAAGCGGCCGAACAGGACACGGAAGCCCTTTGGCGTCGGGTGCGGCGCAATCCTACGGAACCGAGCAACTACCACGAGCTGCATCGCGCCTTCAAAGCGCGCGGTGAAGCCGATAAGCAGTGGTGCGTGGCGCAGGCGCTGACGGCGCTGGGCGAGAACCAGCATCGCGCGGAGTTTCTAGAACATCGCTCTCAGACGCTCATTACCCCCAAAGTCAGCCTGACTCAGAACAGCTGGTACGACCATCTTTACCATCCGGAACAGGAAGTCCTGACGGGTCAGATCTTCTCGGTCATCGCGCCAGCCGTACTGCTTGGGCGGGTTACGGGATTGCGCCGGGACAAGGCGTTATTCCGTCCGGATCCCGAGACCAAGCAGGACCCGACGTCGACGACGATTACGGCGGTCAGGGCGCTGCATTGGGCTTCGGCGCTGCTCGGGTTGGCCACGCCACCCATCTATCTCGCGAAGGATCGCGAGTCCGGATACGAGCACATCCCCGGCGTACCGCCCGTGTCGCTTGTCGGTCGGGGTGTCCTGTCCGGGCGAACGCAGCTGGAACACGCGTTCTTAGCGGGCCAACACCTCGCGTTCTATCGCCAGGAGCACTTCGTCAAGACGCTGTATTCGGCGGTACCAGATTTGGAGGATCTGTTCCTAGCCGCTTTGATCATCGGAGATCCCAAGTTGCCGATCGCTTCGGATACGCGGCGGCGCGTTGAACCGATCGCACGGGCCATTGAGCCCGTCCTCGAACCGGCTCACGTGGACGCGCTTCGCGGTCACTTTCTGCGCTTCGTCGAGGACGGGGGGCGCACCAACCTTCAGCGCTGGAGCGCTGCGACCGACATGACGGCGTGTCGGGCCGGGATGCTCATCTGCAACGATCTGGCGACGGCGCTCGATCTGCTAAAAGAGCGCGGGGGCGAACTCTCCGACCAGGCCAAAGACCTGCTCGCCTTCACCGTCAGCGAACCGTACTTTCGACTGCGTCGTCAGCTCGGAATCGCCGTCGGCTGAACCGTTTCGATCGCGTCCGACGCGGCGGGCGGCGCCAAGCTGGGGAGGCTGTCCGGGTCCGCCTCGATGATCATCCAGATCATCCGGGTCGCTGCCGCAACGCCGACGGGCAGTAGGATCACGCCGAAACACGGCACCCAAAACGTCAATGCAAAGGCTGCTCCGAATCCGAATGTTGCGCGCCAGTTGCGCGTCACGAACCGAAATCGATCGCGCATGCGAACATCGCGCAGCGTCAGCGGATAGTCGAAGAGGTTCCAGGCCAGGCCCAACGACGTCACAATGAACTTGAGGGGCAGCGTCACCACTGCCGCGCCCGGGATCAGTAGATCGGCGATCCACAAGAGGACCAGAATGGGCGTGGCAAAGATGGCGGCGAACGCCATGGCACGAATGCCGCACCACATCTCATGAACGAAACTCGTCGGCGTGCGCGGCGGAGCGTCGAGTCGCTGTTCCTGGAATTCGACGATCTTTTCCAGCGCCGGTCCGCTCAGCGGCGGCGCCAGCACCATGGCGAGCAGCAAGCCAACCGCGATGGCAACCGCGGTCGCGATCCAGCTGATGGCCACGGCGTACCAGGCGCTCGGATCGCTCACCAGGTTCGCTGCCCAGGGGCGCAGCAACGCGACAGCCATCCAGCCCGTAAGCAGCGCGAGCGTCGCGAAGACGAGCGCCGGCACTGCGGCGAACGGCCACGCCTTGGGCGTGGCGAGCACAAAGCCGAAGCCGCGAAAGATCGAGGCGAACCCCGCCCCAAACCCTGGGCGGCCTACTTGCAGCTTCCCGCGATCCAGAGGTAGACCTCGCGGTCCGACCGTGAGCCGCCCCGCAGGATCTGCGCGCGGGCCGCCTCCCATGCGGCCGCCCCGGGGACGTGGCGGATGTCGAGATACGACACCACGAACTCGGGTTCGCCG
>JAUIKB010000825.1 GCA_030430975.1 Polyangia bacterium | reverse complement strand
GAGCAAACAGCGTCCGGGCTCGGAGCCACGTGGTAAGTAGCTAAGTTAAACACGCCGCGCAGCGGCAGCGAGCCGACGCCGCGTAGCGGCTAAGAGGCGAGCAAACAGCGTCCGGATCCGGTTCGGGCTCGGAACGAGTTGATAGGTAGCCAAGTTAGACACGCCGCGCAGCGGCAGCGAGCCGAGGCCGCGTAGCGGCTAAGAGGCGAGCAAAGAGTCGCGGCGCTTGCGACGCTAAGAGGCGAGGAAACAGCGTCGGGGTCGGGGTGCCCGCTTGGTTCTCTGATAGAATCGCGCATGCTTCGAGAAACGCTCGGACTCATGGTCGCGGGTTGCGTGATGACGGTGACGGCACCGGCCTGGAGCGAGACCACACCGGGACTCTGGGTGCGCGGCGAATTCGGGGTCGGATACGGCGCGGGCACGTACGCGCTGCTCACCGAAAACGTCGCGACCGGCGCACCCGCGCGCTTTCATCCGGAGTTGGCGGGCGTGGATCTGGGCGTTTCGGGGTTGCTCGGAAAGCGTGTGAGCGAGTGGGTCGGTTTGGGCGTCAAGGGTGAGCTAGGAGTCCTGCTGCCCAAGCGGAATCGGTTCGCCAACGCCGAGGTGTCGGGCGCAGGTCGTTTCGGCGCGCAACTGGTTGCCGGGCTGCGCCCGACGTCCGCACCGGTAATCGTCACGTTGGGGGGTGGCGCGGCGATCATGATGCCGGCAGGCGCAGTCGATGAAACGGCAGAACGCGTGTACGTGGAGTCGCCGTTTGAAGAACTTAGCGGCCCGACTGGGCACGTGGGCGTGAGCTACCGCTGGGGCCCCGCGGGTGGTGCGCTCATCGACTTCAACCCAATGTGGCTCACGTCGGATTCGTCGACGTTCTACCACTGGCGTATCCACATTGGGTTGATGCTCGACACCTGGGGCTAGCGTGAGGCACTCAGCGTCCGCATGGTTGCGGCGCCGCTACTGACAGGAAGCTACAAACGGCGAGTTGAAGGGTTGCGTGCTGCCGTACAGCGCGACTAGGTCCGCACCCGTTGCCGTCGCTGGACAGCCGCCACCTTGAGCTTGGTTGACGGTCGTCGGCGGCACGGGACAGCTTGGGAACGTATTGCCCAGCGCCTGAATGTCCGGACTGCTCGAAGTCTGGTCACACACCATCATGACCGGCCTCACGTCCGTGACGTCGCGAGAGAACACGTTCTTTCCGTTGTCCGTGCTGGTGCCAAAATCAGCGTAGGACGGCGCGTGGAGTCGAATCGGTTTCGCGACGCCCGCGAATTCGCTGGAGCGGATCCGAACGCCAACCTTCTTGAAGACCTCGAGGTTCACGTCGACGTTGTCGAACTGGACGTATTTGATCACGCTCGCCTGCTCGCTGCCTGGCGTCGCATCTCGTGCGGCAAACCGCATCCCGACGTTGTTACCTGATATCTGGACGGAATTTACGGCATCGAGTGGACGCATATCGATGACGGCGTCCATCGTTACGTTAACGCCGAAACCGGTTGAACCACTGAATACGTAGCTGCCACGGTTGAACGTCACCGTCGCATTTGCCCCGCCGAGCACCTGTAGCCCGCCCATCGCGCTGTCTGTTGATTGGACACCGGTTTCGAGGCGCGCGCTGCCCATTAACACGATGCCGAAGCGACCACCGCGCACCCGAACGTGTCGCAGGATCGGCTGTCCTCCGTGCGCGGCCTGAACACCATCGGCGCCGGCATCTCCGGGAAACAGCGTCACGTTTTCTAGCCGGGCATTCTTCTCGAGCCGCACCACGCATGAACCGGCTATGCACGGCCCAGCGCCGTCGATCTTAGTCGCCGGGTCCGTCCCTTTGACGGCGATACCGCTCGGAATCAGCAGTCCACCGCCCTGGTACGTCGGCCCGGCCTGGACGTTCACGACACCCGTGGAGATAGCTGCGACGCCCGCCTGGATCGTCCGCAGCGGGCAGTCGGCACTGCCCGTGCCGCCGGGCTGAGCGGACGCGTTTACCCAAACCTCGTTCGGCGCCGCCGGCGTACACGACATCGGCATGCCGCCCGAGCCACCTTGGCCTCCGCCTGAACCGGCGCCTCCTGTTCCGCTGCCTCCCATGCTGGCGCCGCCCATGCTGGCGCCTCCCATGCTGGTGCCGCCCACGCTGGTGCCGCCGGTTCCACCACCGCCGACGCCACCGGCCGCTCCGCCCGTCCCCGGCATTCCGCCGGCTGCGCCCCCCACCGCACCGCTACCGACCGCACCGCTACCGGCAGCACCCGACGCGCTTCCGCCCGAGGCCGATGTGCTGCCTCCGACTGCGAGCGAGCCGCCCGAACCGGCATCCCCGCCGCTGCTGAAGTCGCTACCGCCACATGCGCTCGCTATCAACGCACTCATCAGGGCAGCGCCAGCCGCGCCGGTCATCGCTTTGTTCAGCATTCCGTCATTGTGCCGCGAAACGGTGCAGAATTCACCTGGAGCGCTGAACGGCCGCTGCGCGGACCGCCCGTCGGCCGTTTCCGGCGGCGTTACGGCTCAACAGCGCCTACCGTCAGCTGGCCCGTTGTCGGCCGGCGTGCGCCGCGCTGATCGAATGGCTGCATCGCGGTGGGATGCGCTCCCATCACGAGCTGGGCGGTGCCGTCGGGAAGGTGGCATCGAGTCGGGCCGCCGTTCGCGAGCAGCGGTCCGAGTCCGGCTTCTTGGGGCGTGCCCGATGTGCCCCAGCGGTCACCGGTCACTCCGACCAGGCCCTCTGCATCGCGGATGAGGTTGTAGCCGAGCGACGATAGACTCGAGTAATTTCCACCCAGATCCGGCCCGAACATGGCGGATGTGTTGTCGGCAATGACGGCGTTACCCAGCACGATGCTGCCGCCGGTTGCCAGGTGCAGCCCGCCACCCTCGACCATAGCGCTGTTGGATTTGACGGTGCAGAACTGAAGCTCCACCGCGACGTTCGTATTGATACCGCCTCCGTTTTCGGACGAGCGATTCGACGACAGCGTTGTATTGATGAGCGAGATCGAACCGCTGCCGCCGATATCGCTACCGTAGACGCCCGCGCCGAAGCGCGCCTCGTTGTCGAAGATGAGGCTTTCCGACACGCTCAGCGTAGCGCCACCGGATGCATAGATGCCGCCGCCCTTGCTATCGGTTGTGTTGTCGTCGATCAGGCACCGCGAAACCGTCAGCGTGGCACCGTCGACGTGGATTCCGGCGCCGTCGCCGCCGATCAGGCTGCCTCCGGTGACGCGCAGGCCGTCGATCCGGACGCCGCCCGATCCGGACACGTCGAACACGCGTGCGCCGGGCGTCGCCTGTCGGACGTCGGTGCGTTGGGCTCCGTGCCCAATGATGGTCTGTCCTTGGGCGATCTGCAGCTCGGTGGTCAGGTCGACGTTTTGTTCCCCAAAGAAAAGATCAAAGGCGACGAAATCGTCGGCTGCGGCAGCGCTCAGCGTGCTGCGCAACGTTCCGACAGCCCCGTCATTCGGCATCGTCACGAAGTTGGTCGGAAGTACGTAAGGCAATCGCTGGGGCCAGGTGCTGGTGCCCTGCGCGTTGGTTACGACGATGTCTACCCACGTGTTGGGCGTGC
>JAUIKB010000824.1 GCA_030430975.1 Polyangia bacterium | reverse complement strand
AGCGATGGCGAGGGCGCATGGGCTCGCCGCCACCAGTACCGCCATGGCCCGGTAGAAGCTCGCCGAGAAGGGCTCGTCGAGCACGAGCCAAGCGAACAGGCAGGCGACGACGAGGGCCAGCACGCAGGGGACGAACACGCGCTCGAAGCGATCCGTAAAACGCTGGGTCGGCGACTGCTGCGTCTGCGCTTGCTGCACCATGGTGACGACGCGGGCGAGCGTGCTGTCTGACGCCGACTTCGTAACTATCACCTCGAGCGCAGCGGTTCCGTTGATCGTGCCGGCGAAGACGACCGACTCTTGAGGTAGCGTTGACGGGTCATTGGCGGCAGCGTCCCTGTTCTCCACGGGACGCTTATCCACAGGGATGCTCTCGCCGGTGATGGGCGCCTGATTGACGGCACTCTCGCCCTCGACGACGAACCCGTCGGAGGGAACGCGAGAATTCGGACGGACGAGCACTCGGTCGCCTACGACGAGTTGCTCGACGGGTACGTCTTCCTCGCCTTCGCCGCGGAGCAAGGTCGCGGTCTTCGGCGCGAGTTCGGCCAGCGCCTCGATCGCACGCCGCGCGCGGCCCATCGCGTAGCCTTCGAGCGCGTGGCCGAGGCTAAAGAGGAACAGTAGAAGCGCTCCCTCAGCCCACTCACCAAGCGCGCCTGCTCCAGCGGCCGCGACGAGCATCAGAAAGTCGATCTCAAGGCGCTTCGCACGGACAGCCTCAACCACCTCTCGCACAGCGTAGTAGGCGCCGAAGAAGTAGGCCGACCACAGCATGCAGCGAGCGAGCCACGGCGTGAAATCCGGCAGAGTCCTCTCAACTAGCCAACCCCCAAGCGTAAGTGCCCCGCCGAGCAGCGAGAAGATCAACTCACTCTTGTCCCCAAAAATGCCCCCGTGCGCGTGCTCGTGCGGCTTCTCTTCGTCGTGCGTGTGCGCAGGCTCTCGAGCCTTTTCGTTGACCGTGACGCCCATGCCCGCAAGCGCGGCCACCACAGATGCCTGTGCAGCGCCGGGTTCGAGCTCGACGTGAACGCGCGCGGCCGACGCGCTCGCCCGCGCGTGGAGAACGCCACTGGTCGACTGGAGACGCTCACGCACCTGTCGTGCGCGGCGCTCGTTCGTGAGGCCTCGGACACCCAGGTCGAGGTGCGTGTAGCGCTGCTGAAGCTCAAGTCCTGCGGACTGGGCAAAAGCTTCGACTTGAGCAACAGTCAGCCGGTCGGGGTCGAAGTGGATGCAGAGGTGTGCGCGACCGTCTTTGCGGTCGTGGTGAACACGCAGAACCCCTGCGCGGCCATCTAGCGTGGAACGCAGACGGTCGATGCATGGATCGAAGTCGTCGCCGACAGCTGGGAGGAGCAGCTCGACATCAAGCTGAACGGTGGACTCGCCACGCCTAGCGGTCATGCGCCCCCGACCTGGCTGCGCATGACGCCCACCGTGCGATCATGTCGCCAAGCGAGACGCGAACCGGAAGCGAACAGCTCAAGCTTCATCCACGACTGGGTTACCGCAACGCGAGCTGTGCGATCGTTAGGTAGGTCGACACGAAGACCAGCGGGCTCCAGAACACAATGCCCACCCGAGCGACGAGTGCAGGCGACAGTCGCTGACCGTCCAGCGCAATGAAACCGGCGAGTGCCCACTGGCATGGAATTAGCAAAACGATCCAGTCCACGACGGGCTCCTGAAGGCTTGGGACAGCCCCAGGGCGTTTCTCTGAACCGAGGCAGCTGTCAAGAGGTTGAACCGCCCAGTCGATTGTCGTTGTCGACGAGCTTGGGCGCGTAATGAAGGAGACGATAGAGCACAGGGACCACGAAAAGCGTCAGGATTGTGGAGGACACTATTCCACCGATGACGACGGTCGCGAGTGGTCGCTGGACCTCGGCTCCCGTACCGGTCGCGAGTGCCATTGGAACGAACCCAAGCGATGCGACCAGCGCTGTCATCAAGACCGGGCGCAAGCGGCGCACTGACCCCTCGTGGACTGCGAGTTCGAGTGATTTTCCGTCGCTCCGCATGTTCTCGATAAACGTCACCATGACCAAACCGTTGAGCACCGCCACACCTGACAGGGCGATAAAGCCAACTGCAGCCGAAATAGTGACCGGCAAACCGCGCATCCAGAGTGCGATGATCCCACCGGTCAGTGCGAGCGGCACTCCCGAGAAGATCAACATGGTGTTTTTCACACTCCGAAATGAAAGGAACAACAGTCCCATGATGAGCAAAAGCGCGACCGGCACGACGATCATGAGTCGTCCGCGCGCTGCGATCATGTTCTCGTATTGACCGCCCCATTCCACCCAGTAACCGGATGGCAGGTCCTTCTTGGTAGCCGCGTCGACCTGCTTCTGTGCTTCGGCGACAAAGCCGCCCAGATCGCGCCCCCGCACGTTGCACTGGACGACCACGCGTCGTTTCGCGTTCTCACGACTGATTTGGTTGGGGCCTTCTTCGATAGTGATGGTTGCTAAAGCCTTTAGTGGAACAAAGGCTGCCTTGGGGGCCTCTGTTGAGCTGCCGGCGCCGCGCTCACCTGGGCTGTGCGGCAGGGGTACAGGAAGATTGCGGATTGCGTCTATGTCGCGCCGGACGGTGTCTGGCAGACGGACGACGATATCGAAGCGCTTGTCGCCCTCAAAAACCTCACCTGCGGACATGCCACCAACGGCGGCTTCCACCACGGCCTGAACTTGTTCAATGTTCAGGCCGTACCGATTGATCGCGCGTCGGTCGATGTCGATAGACAGCATGGGTAGACCCGTTACCTGTTCCACCTTGACGTCAGCCGCCCCCTGAACGCCCTGCAGGACGCCGGCGATGGTCTGTGCGTTCTTCAGCATCACATCGAGGTCGTCGCCGAATACCTTGACCGCGATCTCCGCTCGGACGCCGCTGATGAGTTCGTTGAAGCGGAGTTCAATGGGTTGTGAGAACTCGTAGTTCTGCCCTATCTGTGTTTTCACAACGCCCTCAATGGCTTCAGCGAGTTCTTCTTGGGTCCTGGCCTTCGTCCAGCGCTCGCGCGGATGCAGCATCAGGTACGTGTCAGATACGTTCGGTCCCATCGGGTCTGTCGCGACTTCCGCGGTTCCGGTGCGAGCGAACACGAGCGCCACTTCGTCTGGAAACGCTTGGGTAATCGCTTTTTCTAGGCGTTTCTGCATATTAACGCTGGTAGTAATCCCTGTTGAGGGAATCCGCGCCGGTTGTAGTGCCAGCGCGCCTTCGCTGAGTTTCGGGGCGAATTCCGTTCCCAGACGGCTCGCTAGAAGACCCGACAGCAGCAGCAGCGCCATGGCACCGCCGAGCACCCACCGTCTGTGCGAAAGCCCCCAGGCCAAGCTTCGGTCATAGCCGCGTTTGGCCAGGCGAAAGATGCGCACTTCTTTCTCTGCAACTTTGCCTCTCATGAAAATCGCGACCAGTGCAGGGATCAGCGTCATCGACAAGACTGTTGCGGCCGCCAGCGCCAGCACCACGGTTTGAGCCATCGGACGGAACATCTTTCCTTCGATGCCGGTCAGGGTGAGGATCGGCAAGTACACGATCGCGATAATTATCTCGCCGAATATCGTTGCTTTGCGCACT
>JAUIKB010000823.1 GCA_030430975.1 Polyangia bacterium | reverse complement strand
GCGACGACGACGACGACGACGACGACGACGACATCGTGGCGGCGCCCGTCCGCCGTAAAAAGAAGCGGCGTCGGCGTCCCGAGGATGGAGAGCCCGCTCCACGGCGCCGGAAGAAGCGCCGACGTATCAAGCGTCGCAAAGCCCGCCCGCTCCCGAAGACGGAAAAGGAACTCGATACGCCGGACCGGCAGACCTTGGGGTACCTAGGATTCCTCGCGGCGATCACGCTTGGATGCTGGGGCGCGGCACGGTTTGCCTGCAATTACCATCCTCCGGAAACCCGCCAGCCTAAGGCCATTGCGCCCGTCGAGATCGCCGCCGATCCCAAGGGCGCGGCGGTGGAGCTTCAGCAGCTCTGGAGTCGGCGCGAATTCAACGGAGCGAAGGAGATCGCAACAGGCAAAGTGGAGGAAGCGCTCAAGGCGGAGATGGCTGCGTGTCAGTCGAACGCGGCCGATTGTGACCGTAAGAAGAAGGAACTCGCCAACAAGACCGTCTTGACCACCGGCCAGCTCCTGCGCCGCGGTCCGACCGACGCCATCGTTCGCGTGACGACGGTGGTTGCGGATTCCCGCGCGGCAGCTCAGACCGCGCCAAAGACGACGTATCGAATGACCGTCAAGCGCGATGGAAAGACCTGGAAGGTTGCGGAGCGAGGACCGGATACCGGACCGCTGCCGACGCAGGCGCCGCCAGTACCGGTGCCCACACCATCGCCTTCAGCGTCCGCGGCGCCGTCCGGCGCGGCGCCTGGCCTCAAGCTCATCAAGCCGCCGATTCGAGTCAAACCGGGCTCGGGCGCGAAACCGGCTGCCCCCAAACCAGCCGCGCCAGCGCCGACTCCTCCCAAAGCGCCGGCGCCCAAACCCGCGACGCCCTGACCCTGTGGGCGCAGCGCCCGCTACCGGCGGGCAGCGCCGATATTGCCGAGCGCAGCCTCAAGCTGTGCGCGGCTGAAGACGCCCGACGAGACGTGGCGAACGATGCCCACAGCGTCGAGGACGATCAGCGTGGGTAGCGTCTCGATCCGGTAGGCGGCCGCGAAGGCTCCGGTGTCGGTCGCCACCGCGTACGGGATGTCCCAAGCGCGTTTTAGCTCGCGGGCGTCAGACATCGAGCCATCGACGCTGACGGCTAAGAAGCTGACGTTCGTGCGCCGCGGTGTTCGCGCTGCGGCCGCCATCATGGGGGCGGAACGCTTGCAGACGTCGCACCATTTTGCGACTACTTCGATTACCGCTGGCCGACCGCGCAGCTTGGCGAGATCGACGGTTTCCCCGTCGGTCGTGGGGAGCGCGAAATCGAGTGCCTGCTCGCCTTGTTTCGGACCCGAGCGATGGGTGAGCCACAATGCGAGGGCGCCGACGATCAGCCCGATGCCGGCAAACCGCAGGATGCGTCGCCGGCCCGTTTCGGGTGATTCGGCCGCTTCCGGTGATTCAAGGGGCAAGCCAGCGCCGTCCGATGAGCGAACCGACTGCGGCGAAGAGGACGACGCCGATGCCGTGCCCGAGCCAGAGATGCCACGTTTCGCCGCTCGGACAGGCTACGCCGATCGCCAAGGCGCCCGCGACGCCACCGCCGAGCCCGAGCAGTGAGCCGGTAAGCGCTGGCGAGAACGGGTCCGTTCCGCGCCAGGTGAACAACATGATGCCGCTGGTAAGTGCACCGAACAGCATCGCTTGCTGTGAGCAGCCAGCTGCGGCGTGGGCGTGTTCAGTCATGAACGCGCCGAGCGGTAGCCATTCGCTGCTAAAGAGCGCGAGCGATCCAAAAAACGCGACCGGGACGAGCACGGCGATGGCCAGTCGAAGCTGTCGAGGTAAGCGCTTGGGGCTCGCCCCAGCGAGCAGCACACCCACCATCACAACGACCCAGCCAGCGATTCCCAAAAGCACGCTGCTGGTCGCTCCGGATGGGCGCTTGAGGAGGACGAATGCGCAGACGGCCAGCATAGCTACCAGACTGATGCCGACACGGGCCAGCGGACTCAGTCCGCGCGCTGGCTGCAGGTCTTTGGTGCACTCGGTGCGGATGCGGGCGCCGAGTTCGGCTGATGGTGCCGGCTGTGACTTGCTCAGCGCGATGCCCAGCTCGGGCAGGCTGAGTTCTGAGCCTCGGCTACGGTCGGGTTGGCTCACTTGGCGTCTCGCTTGAAGTCGCTGAGCGCTGCGCGCAGCTGGTTGTATCCGCGGTGTACCCGCAGTTTGACGGCCGTCGGCGTCGTTCCAAGCACTTCGGCAGCCTCGGCTACGGACAGACCGGTAACCTTGGTCAGCTCGATAGCTTCTCGATAACTCTGCGGGAGTTCCATGACGGCTCGCTCGAGGGCGTCCTGGACGTCGAGTGACAGTCCGCCTTCCTGCTGTTTCGGTTCGGGCAGGGTCCCGTCGTAACTGAGGTCTTCGTGGCGGCTTTTGGCCGAGCGTCGCTCATCGAGAAAGCTGCGTCGCGCGATCGCAAGCGCCCAGGGTAAAAACGGGGCGCCGCGCAGGTAGCGGGCCCGGGCTCGATGGATCTTCGAAAACGTGATTTGGAGTAGGTCTTCGGCCCGTTCACGATGCCGCGTGAGTCTCAGTAAGTAGCCGAAGATCTTTTGGGATGTCCGGCGGTAGAGCTCGTCAAACGCGAGTTCTGCGCCATCGACGTAGCGCTCCATGAGCTGTTCAATCGTGCAATCCGACAGCGCGCTGTCTTGGAGCTCAACCGACTCTGCCACCGTAGTTACTCCTACTTGGGAGACGGTCGGCCCGCTACCCCGACGGCGGCGACGGGTGCTCACGGGCCAGAATGTTAGCGCAGCGGTCACCCAACGGATACGACGCCGTCGGGGTCGCGGTTTCGCCGCCCGGTCGCCGCTCCCTGCGCTTGCGCGGCGGCGAACCGACGGCGAGTCTGAACACGCTAGATCAAGCTTTTGAGGTCGAGCATCTCTTCCACGTCGGGCATGAGCACGAGCTCCACGCGACGATTGGATTGACGACCCTGCTTGGAGTCGTTGCCCGCGATGGGATCGGTATCGCCGTAGCCCGCCGCGTGGAGACGACCCTCATTGAGCCCTCCGCCGCCCTTTTTGGCGTCGGTCGGTGAGACGAGATAGACGAGCACTGAACGGCCGCGCATTGCAGACAGGCCCCAGTTGTCCTTAAACACGCCGCCCTTGAGGGCGACGTTGTCGGTGTGGCCTGCGACCTGGAAGTAGCGCTTGTTCAGGGTCGTGTCGTTGCGGATCACGTCCGCGACCTGCTTGAGGACCGTGATGCCCTCGTCTTTGAGCCTGTCTTTGCCGGACGCAAACAGTACGTCGCCGGGCAGCGAAATGACCATCCGGTTGTTGCGAATCGAGACTTTTAGGCCCAGATTCGTTAGCTTCTGCAGCTTCTCACGCAGCTGCTCGAAGCGCTTCTTGATGCGTTCCAGGACCGCAGCGCGCGCCTGGTACTCCTTGATCGCCTGCTTGAGCTGCTCGATATTCGCGGCGAGCTTTTGCTTCTCGGTGCCTTCCTCCTGGAGCTTGCCCTGAAGGTCCTCCAGGTTGAAGCCCATCTTCTTTAGCTGCGACTCGAGATCGGCAACGCGCTGCTCGGCTTCGTCCAGCTTGGCGCGAGT
>JAUIKB010000822.1 GCA_030430975.1 Polyangia bacterium | reverse complement strand
CAGCTCGTGTTCGAGCTGCACCAAGTCGCCCGCCTGGGCCTCGCCGGCGCCTAGAAAGCTAAGTGTCGTCTCGGTGTCGTCAATCGCCGCCGAGATCGGGTCGCCGGTGATCGGAGTCAGTTCGCTGCGGTAGTAGAACGTGAACAGGCCGCTTGAGATCGTCTGCGTGTTGACGAGCGTCTCAAAGCCGATGCCGCGCAGTTCGTAGGTCCCGTCACCTCGAGCGTCAACCGCGAAGGTCGGTGGTGGAGGGACATCCTGGTCGGCGACTCCGACGCCGCCGCCCCCAATCCGCCAGCGCGTAACGACTGACAGCCCCTCGAGCGACTCCACGTTCTGCGCGTTCGCGGCCCGTCCGGTGATTTGCACGACCTCATCGCTGCGGTTGGGGATCTGGAAGCGCGCCGGACTGCTCTTGGCGCGCCCGCCGAACCGCCAGGTCGCTTCGGCTACGACGAAGATGGTCGACGTGCCGGGCTCGATCTCCCACGGAGGCTCAACCGTGACCGTCGTAGCAGTGTTGCTGACGATCTTCCGCTCTTGGTCGGCCCCCTTGCCGCGCACCAGACGACAGATGTGCCCGACCATCCCGTTGACGGGCAAGTCCAGCACTGAACTGCCCACGGTATCGGGCCCATACTCGGTTGCGAATTGCTCCTCCGTGTTCTCCAACCGCCAGTAGAAATTGGCGTGGTCGTAGTTGGGGTCCGGTGCACCCTCTAGGGCCTCGACCAAGCCATTGTCGAGGAAGCTCCCCGACGGCGTCTGCCCAGTCGCGATTCTGAGTAACCGAGAGGGCAAAGCCCCGCGGTAGACGCTGAAGCTGACGGTGGCGTCATTGAAGCTGAGGCCTTCGAGGGTGACTTGGTTCGCCGAGGAGCCTGCCGGTAAGTCCGCGCGGACGATGAACGAAGGCTCTGACTCGAGCCCGTCGGAGTCGGTTGCGGTGAGCGCATAGTACAGCGTCTGGTCGCCTTCGAGTGTTCCGCCCGTCGCGCTGACATTAGGATGCAAGCCCAGCAGCGGCGGGGTTGCCGCCAGCGAACGGCCCGTCTGCGGTCCCCGAAAGCCAACCTCGACTTCAGTCAGGATTGTGCCGTCCGACCCGCCGACCAGATGCTCTTCGACGCCGAACTGTTCGCGTCCGAACTCGTCGAGTTCTATGCCGAATAACGAATTCGGCTGCGTCGGTTCCGCGCTCGGGAGCTTCTGCGTCGGCGGAACGAGGCTCAGCTGACCATTCGTGTCGTTGTACCAAGCATCGTCGTGAATCTGGGCCGTAATGCGAACCGACCGGCAGTTCGAGCCCGGTGCGATCTTGACGATGCGAAAGGGCTGACCAACGAACCCTTCCTTGAGGTACGTTACCGCGATGATGTCGCCCAGGCGCTGCCCCAGCGCCTTCACGCTCGTTTCGATTTCGAGGAACCGGTTTCCTTGGATGGAGCGGTCAAGAAAGTATTTCAGAGTGCGTGCGGCTTGGTCGAACGTCGGCAGCCCGTCCACCACAAGCCGCCCGCTGATCTCCTGGCCGCTGCGCCGGATGCTTTCGATATCGCTGAGGCTCAAGCTGTCTTGCTGGAACTCGTTGAACTGGTCGGCGAACTCGATCGAGAACCGGTTCGGTGTATCGACAATGGGTCGCGACCACAGCCGTAGCGCCGGAGAGCCGTCCCCGCGACGCAAGATCGCCGAGGAGACGTCGTCGACCGACCCGTCTGCGTAGTGATAGGCCGGCCAGCCGCCGTTGAGTGTCTCCACCGCGTTGGAACCGGACGGCTTCACCGGATGCTGTAGCAGCACCGTGTTTTCAACCAGCGCCGCTAGCCGACCGTCCGGCTGATAGGTGAGTTGGAGCCGAGCGTTGTTGCGGATGCCTCGGATCAGGTCCGCCGCGGTCCGGCGGCTGCGCACCGACAGGTTGCACACGAACCGTTTGGCCGAGATCGTGTTGCCGTGATTGTCGGTCGCGGCGATCGTTTCATCACAGAATGCCGCTGCCGCAGCGAAGCTCGTCAGGTCGATCTCATCCTTCTGCCAGCCGCTTTTTCGCAGGACATCAAGCAGGATCCACGACGGGTTGTCGCTAAAGGCGTAGCCGGTGGATGCTCCCTGCGAGTCGAAGCGTTCCACTTTCGCGCCACGCATCAGGACCTTCACCCGGGGTAGGGAACCAGCGTCGTTGAGCTGATTTGGCACGACGATCGATAGCGCCGCCATGCTGCCGTAGGGATCTCCCAGCGGAGTACCGCTCGGGGTGGTGAAGTTCAAATTGAACCCGCCGATGCGCGAACCGCCGGCAAACAGGTTCCACCAGCCGCTGGAGGTCATGTCCTTCCCTGTGATTCCGAGAGGGATCTCGACGTTGTTGACAACGACCTTGACAACTTCTGCGATCTCACCCGAAGCCAGTACGGTCTCGATCCTGGTCAGGTTGCCGTCGTTCCTCGCCAGCACGACAGGCGGTTCCACCCAAGCCGTGCCGTAGACGAGTGGCACAAAGTCGTTGTAACGAGCTTCGTTGGCTGCCACGGTCGCGTGGGAGAGGTTCTTGTCGCCATGGCTGCGGACCAGAATCGAGGCCGGCACGAACTCGATACCGCCGAACCTGCGGGTCGGGTTGGCGGCGCCGTCCCGGTCGAACATTCCCCGCGCCACGCAGTCCGAGCGGGTGAGGTTACAGTCGGTGAAGGGCTCGGCCCCATTGAGGTTGCCACGGCCGCCAGGCTCCCCGGCTGAGTATCCGCAGAAATAGAGAGGAGAGAACCTGCCCTCCGCGCCGCCGTCCACAGCTTCCTGCCGCTCTTCGTCCGTGGAGGGAAAACGCCAGGAGCAGCGCCTTTGGATACGTACCGGAGGCAGCAAGACCCGTTGCAAGTTCATCCGGTTGACCGACGAGAGCTTGGCCAGAGATTCAGTGATCTCGTCTGGTGCGTTGAAGACGCCGCGAAACAGCGTCATCCTCTCGCTGGCGGGTTGGTCAGACTCAAGGTCATAGAACAGGAATCGGACCGTGACACGGGCCCCCGCCAGGCCCGTTGCAGCTTCGATCTGCGACACGCGCGAGTCGCAGTTGCTCACCGAGATCGAGATTCGCGGAATCGCATCGATTCCCGAGCCGTCCGCAGTCTGCATCTCGAATACGTTGTGCCGCGCCACACGGGCCTCGTACTCCTGGCCGTCCACCGCCGCTTGGTGTGTGGCCCAACGCTCCTCGTCGCCGTTGGCAAGCACCACGTCGAACAGCAGCAGCGGCGTCTGTGCGACGGTGTTTTCTTTCAAGTTAGCGATGGTGTCCATACGATCCTCAATCTGGTGCTGTGGCGATTTGGGCCGAGGGAACGATCGCTCAGTACTTCTTGGTCAAAGCGGGCGTTGGCGTGGACGCCGCTTCGGTGGCTCGAAGGTTTGTAGTCCGATGCCGCAACCTGGGCTTCGAGCTGGGGGCCGAAGATATCCATGCTCTCCCCGGTCGGCAAATAGAGTGAGAAGAATACCTCTTCCCCTGTCGGGGCTCCGCCCTCGAAGGCGACCGAGTAGCGCCGCCACACGCCGTCGTCCTGAAAGGGAGTGAACGCCTGCGTCCCCAGGCCGTCGCTGATCCGCACTC
>JAUIKB010000821.1 GCA_030430975.1 Polyangia bacterium | reverse complement strand
CGAGGCGGGGCTCTGGCTCCTCAAGCACACCTGGCCGTACAATCTTCGGGAGCTAACGCAGGTATTGGAAAGGGCGTTTGCGCTTTCGGCGGGCACCGGTGTGATCGAGCGCGCGCACTTGCCCACCTAGAACCGAAACCCAGCCGCTGCTTGGGACCAGGCCATTTTTCCATTGGGTTTGGGAGGTTCCAAAACGTACAGCACGACGGCGATGGCGGCAGCGGTCAGTCCGATCGAGAAGGCGACGGTTGACACGAGCGCGGCGCTGCGTCCCTGTTGATCGGCCTCCGTGCCGCGTGAGTCGGCGCACGTAGGATCGGGGCACAGGTCGTCGCGCTCGCTCTTGAGCGACAGCGCTCGGATGCCGAATGCCGTTCCGATGCCGATGCCGATCACGCCGGCCGTCGCCGCACCGATCATCCACCCCCGATAGCCCGTGCCCGGTGCCGATTCGGTGTCAGCGGCGGGTGGCGTCGGTGCCGGCTCAGGTGGAGGTGCAGCGCGCTGCGGTGTCGGCTTGCGCGCCTGTTGAGGGGCCGGTGCGTCCACCGTCAGGTGGAGGGTGAACTCCTGGTTTGACCTGGCGCCGATGTTGCGGACGAGCCGTGCCGGCTTGTAGCCATCGGCTTCAGCGACGAACGTGGACTCGCCGGCCACGACACGAATCGGGGCCGTCATGGGCAGCTCGCCGACCTTTGCACCATTGACGAAGAGCACCGCGCCCGGGACGTTGCTCTTGATGACGACGGAGCCGAGGTGATCGCGCGCTAATTCGAGAGCTCGAGTGAGTGCTTTGCTGTTCTTCGAGATCCACGGATCGTCAGCGGCTTTTAGCGCGCTCTGCAGATGGCGCTCGGCTTGGACGTAGTCGCGGAGCGCTCGCTCGGCCATGCCGAGTTGCGCGGTTGCCCGTGGCGAGGGATCAAGCGCATGAGCTTTCTGAAATAGCTTCAACGCCCGTTGCTCGTCGCCGCACGTTCGAAAATCGACGCCGACGTCGAGCAGTCGGTCGGCGTCCGCCTGCGAAGGTTGAGCGGGTAGCTCGTCGGCGCGGGCTTGAGCCGTGCTACAGTCGGCGCGCGCCCAGGCGGCAAGCAGCCACAGGCTTGCCCCCGCAGCCGCGCTAGCGAACGATCGGAATGCCATCGGTATCGACCTTCACGTCGGTAGTGGGCGGTGGGGGAGGCATGGCGCGCGTGATGTTATCAGGGCGTCGGCTGGGGCGCCGCGGGCGCGGGACTGTCGATCGGGTCGGTGTCGGAGAAGAAGCGACCGTCGATGCGCTCGCTGCTGCCGATGGCGCCGATCTGGGCGCCGCAGCGTCTGATACGGCGCCGGTGGAGCCGGACGCAGCTGGGTTCACGGCGTTCGAGCCAGTCTCAGCGCTGGGTTCGCTCGCGGAGTTGGGTTCGGCGGCGGGGTTCGTAACCGCCAGGTTCTTGACGACCAGGCCGCCGGCAGCGATGCCGACCAGACCGGCGACCACGACCGGCCATCGTGTCGATCGGCGTGGCGGTTGCACGCTCGACGCGACTGGGGCATCGGCCATGCTCTGTTCGGCCGCGCTACGGGGTAGCGTCGGCCGAGTCCGTTCGTCGGTTTGAGTCAATCCGAGTTCGGGCTTTTCGCTGGGTGGATGGGGCAAGTCGGCGGGATACAGTCGGGCGACGCGGTCGGCGGAGAGGCGACCCAGATCGGAGGCGACGTTGTGCAGCATACCCGCGAACTCAGAAACACTTCCAATGCGGTTTTCGGGTCGTTTCTGCAGCGCCGCATGTAGTGCCGCCTGTAGGTCGGCCGGTACGCTCTCGGGCAAAGGCACGGGCGGGTCTGCAACGATCGCCGCGCACACCGCTGACACGTGATCGCCGGGGAACGGCGGCGATCCGGTTATCAACGTGTAAAGCGTGACCGCTAGCGACCAGACGTCCGTGCGTTGATCGATGTCCTTCGGGTTGCGAATCTGCTCGGGGGACATGTACAGCGGTGAGCCAAGCACGGTCACCGAGGCCGTCAGGGAGGCATCGGTCTGTTTTCGCTCGAGTTCTTTCGAGATCCCGAAGTCCACGATCTTTAGCAACGGATCCCCGTTACGGCGCGTGGTGACGATCAAGTTCGATGGTTTGATATCCCGGTGGATGATACCGCTGGCGTGAGCTTCAGCGAGGCCCTCACAAGCCTGGAGGACCAAGTCGACCGCTTGGGTAACCGAGAGCGGTCCGTCACGCTCCAGGCGGGCCCCGAGGTCCTCTCCGTCCAACCGCTCCATCACGAGATAGGGCGTGCCTTGCTCGACACCCAGGTCGAACACCCTCACGACGTGCTCGCTCTCCAGTGACTGGGCGGAGCGAGCCTCGCGGACGAAGCGCTCCAGGCGTTTCTCGGACGTCGTATCCGCGATCAACTTGATAGCGACCGGGCGGTCGATCAGCTCGTGGTGGGCGGCCACGACCACGCCCATCGCGCCACGGCCAAGCAGCGCTTCGATGCGGTATTTTTCGGCGATGATGTCGCCCGGCTCGAGCGCGAACAGGCCCGATGTCGGTCCCGTGCGAACCGCATTGGGGGTGCCGACCTGGTCCGTCACTCCGCAAGCGTATCAGATGCTCACGCGACGTCCCGTGCCGCTTCACGCAAGCCGACCGTCCGGATCAGGCCGTACCGCGCCGATTATGCTATGAGGCGGGTATGTGGACGGGACGTACGGGTGTGTTGGTTGCGGTTTCCGTGGCGTGCTTAGCAACGCTGACGGCCTGCGGAGATGATTCTGACGGCAGTGCCGGCTCTGGCCCCGGAGGTTTAGGGGGCCAAGGCGGGCAGGACGGCGGCGCTGGTACGGCGGGAACCGCCGGTACGGCGGGAACCGCGGGAACAGCCGGCGCGGGCGGTACCGCGATGGGCGGCGCCGCTGGTACGGCAGGCATGGCTGGTACGGCGGGCATGGCTGGTACGGCGGGCATGGGCGGCACCGCGGGCATGGGCGGGATGGCGGGAACGGGCGGACTGGGCGGGTTTCCGGAGTCCGACTGTGCGAAGGCGATGACCCAGGAGCAGTGCAACAATTGCTGCGACAACGCTCACCCTGAGAGCCCACAAAAGTTCCTCGAGTACAGCGTTGGTTGCGGCTGCAATAACGGCTGCGCAGCAGCATGCGCCCAGGCCTACTGCGCGATGCCGCCGGTCGCCCCCGCGATGGGCGACGCGTGCGATCAATGCTGGGCGGGTCTCTTCAATCCTGACATGAGCAATCCCGGGCTTTGCTTCACGCAGGTCATCAACAACTGTTCGATGGACCCGGACTGCACGGCAGCGATCGACTGCCGCACCAACCAAGGCTGCGAGAACAAGCCCGCTATGTGAGCGCTACTCGGCGCGGAAGTTCCGCAGCGACCAGTCAACCTGCTTGGCGTGGCGCTCCATCAGTTCTTTGGTGCCGCCCGCCTCAAGCACGTAGATGTAGTCGTCGGTGAGATAGATCGTCACCGTGTAGAGATACGGCGTCTTGCCCTCGTCGTGGCCAAATCGCAGCTGCGTGCCTTGGAGGCCAGCGGCCGAGCTGACGATACCGTCGTCGTTCTCTGGTCCGACCACGGTTGGCACATCGGCGAGAAGCTGA
>JAUIKB010000820.1 GCA_030430975.1 Polyangia bacterium | reverse complement strand
CTGACGACTAAGACTCACGGGCCAGAGTTTCAGTTTTACCAGATTGGTTTTCGCTGTTGTTCTGACACGCGAGACGGTTTCGCGGCGGCTCCGGTGTCACGGGTCATCGAGCGCAGCCTGATGAGCAGCGCCCCGGAAAGCGATACGGCCGGTCGCGCGCGCGTGGCGCTGCTGAAATAGACGGTCGTGCGGCGCGTCGCCCTCTACGTTCTGCTCTTACTCGCGTCTGCGGCGATCGCCGTCGCGATCATCGGATTGCCGACTGCACCCCCGCCGTCGCCGGGCGCCGCGATGGCCGCTGCTCCCCGGCCGAGCACGCTCGGGGACGCGAGTCCTCAGGTTTCCGCAAGCGCCGCGCCGCCCGCATCGGCGACGGCGCCGCCTGTTGCAGACTGGGCGCGCGTCGATCCGCTGTCCGAGGCGGTGTGTCCGTCCGAGATGTTGCTGGTCAACGGCAAGTTCTGCCCGTTTGTCGGCCATCGCTGTGTTGAGTGGATCGACCCGAAGCGTGATCGCTGCCGTCGGTACGATGACTCGCGCACGATCTGTCAGGGCAAGCTCCGCGACATGACGTTCTGTATCGACCGCTACGAGTATCCGAACATCAGGGGTGCGGTCCCCGTTGTGATGGTCGATTGGCTCGAGGCGAGGGCCATCTGTAAGCAGGAGGGCAAGCGCCTGTGTCGGGAAAGCGAGTGGAACTTTGCATGCGAAGGCACCCAGCGGACGCCGTATCCGTACGGTTTCGTTCGAGATAAGACGGCCTGCAATATCGACCGTCGGTACCTATTTCCCAACTTCGACGCTTTCAACGATAGGCGCGCGGTGGGTCCCGAGGTCGCGCGGCTGGACCAACGCGTTCCGAGTGGGTCGATGGATCGCTGCATCAGCCCGTTCGGCGTCTACGATATGACCGGCAACGTGGACGAGTGGGTCGTCAACGAGAACCCCAATCCTCATGAGTCCGGCCTGAAAGGCGGCTATTGGGGGCCGATCCGCGCGCGCTGCCGCCCCATGACGACGTTTCACAAGCCCTGGTTTCGTTTCTATCAAGTCGGGTTTCGGTGTTGCGCGGATCCGATGGTGCCCGTGCCCAAGTCGGACTAGCGCGGGCGCGGCCCTGATCAGGGCGGTTGAAGGTGGCAGCCCGTTCCGCTACGGTTCGGCGCAGTTGAAACCCCAGCCCCATTTTTGTCTTATTTCCGGGCCCATAGCTCAATCGGTCAGAGCCCCCGGCGCATAACCGGGCTGTTCCTGGTTCGAACCCAGGTGGGCCCACCCCACGCATCCGACTTAACTTGCTAGTGCGCCACCACAGGAGTTCTTCTTGGCATTGAACGTTCCAGTCCAGACCAAAGCCCTCGAGAGCCTTTCGGCCATCGATGGCGAGCTGAGCGAGCTGCAGGCCAGCCTGAATCAGCAACGCGATGCTTTGGAGGCGACGCGGTCTGAGCTACGGGAGCTCGAAGAGCGTCTCGCCAGCCACGAAAGCAGCATTTCGGACATGGATCGCACGCGCGGCGAGCTGATCCAGGAAGTCCGGCAGATGAGCGTTCAGATAGACCGCTCGCGAGAGAAACTGTCACGCTGCCGCACCGAACGCGAAGCGAACGCCGTCCAGCGTGAACTCGAGGAGCTTCGAAAGTTGCAGCGTGACCGGGAGCTGGAAATCCAGAAGATCGACGGTCTAACGGAGCAGGCTCAAGGCGAGATCGACGCTCTGAAGGAAAAACAGGCCGGGCTCGCAGGGGAGCTGGGTTCTAGCGAGGGTGATGTCACCAACGAACTCGGACGGCTCGAGGCGGAGGTCGCGTCGCGGCAGGCGATTCGCGCCGAAACTGTGACGCAGGTCGACAAGCCGCTCTACCGAAAGTACGAGATGATCCGCAAGCGACGCGGAAGCGCCGTCGCGAGCACGACGCTCGGGACGTGCAGCGCATGCAACATGATGCTGCCGCCGATGATGTTTCAGCAGCTACGCCGCGGAGAGACGATCGACCAGTGTCCGAGCTGCAACCGGCTGATCTACTACGTGCTGCCATCTGAGGCGGACGACTCCGCTGAGGGGGCTGAGGACTGAGCCTGCCGGGGGGAATCACTTGCATATGGCTTACGGCCGGTGGTCCGGTCTCAAAACTACTGTTAGCTATCGACGCGGCGCGATACGCTCGGATCTGACCTGATGAGAGCTTGTCCTGGATGCGGCCGTCTCTACCCGGACGATGCGGGTTTCTGTCCGGTGGACGGGTTCGAGCTGGTGAGCGCCACCCAGGCGCCGATCGCCGCCAACCCGGACGACGGTCGCGTGGGGCAGATGCTCTGCGAGCGGTATCAGATTCGCCGCGTAGTGGCTGACGGAGGAATGGGGCGCGTTTACGAAGCGCTCGATCTTCGCGACGGCGGAAATGTGGCGGTCAAGGTGCTGCATCCGGATGTCTCTCGGGACGAGGTTGCCGTGGCGCGATTTCGCAGAGAGTTCGAGGTCAGTCAGCTGCTGCCCCACGATTACATCGTCGAAGTTCGGGACTTTCAAGCTACCCACGACGGCAGCTACGCGATCGCCATGGAGTTCCTCTACGGAGAAGAGCTGCGTGCGTGCGTCAAACGCGAAGGCATCATCTCAGCGGCGCGTACCGTGAGGATGATCAGCCAAGTGGCCATGGGGCTCGACGGCGCTCATGCGCGCAAGCTCGTGCATCGCGACCTGAAGCCTGATAATATTTTTCTGTGTCAAAAAACGGATGGGGATCACGTCAAGATCCTCGACTTCGGTTCCGTCAAAGACAAGGCAGACAACGCAAAGAAGCTCACCGTCATGGGCACGACGATCGGGTCACCGTTCTACATGGCTCCGGAGCAGGCTCAAGGCCTAGACACGCTGGATCATCGCGCCGACGTGTGGGCGCTGGCGGCGATAACCTATGAGTGCATTACCGGCTCGGTGCCGTTTCAGGGCAACAACGGTCCGAGCATCCTGCTTGAGATCCTGACGAAGGAGCCGACGCCGCCGAGCGTTGCCGCGAAGGATTCGAAACACCCGGTCCCGCCGTCCGTCGATGCGGTGATGACCCGCGCGTTCAAAAAGAACGCCGGAATGCGCATTGCCTCCGTGGGCAATCTCGCGGACTCGTTTGGGCGCGCATACGGGTTGGATGGCAGCCACACGGACTGGGCTGTCATTCCCGAACTAGATCTTGCGAAGCAGATCGAGGCTGAGCTGCCCCGGATGATGACGGCCGAAGTGCCAACCGGGCCCAGTGACAACGCAGCCGACGCGTTCTTCGACGAGCTGGACTCGCTCGGCAATGCTCCCGACCCGATGGCCCAAGCTATGAATGTGCCGCCGCCTGCGCCTCCGCCGCAGATCGGCGGAGCCCCCGCTGCTGCGCCGGCCGCCTACGACGACGTGCCGCTCACGGTGCCCTCCCACGTCCCCGCGGCGGGTCCAAACAGGCCCTCGGCCTCCATCCTGGACGTTCGCGTGACGTCCAGGGAGAACTCGTGAACATCGGAGCGCACGACACAACCGTCCGTGCTCGTCCCGGTGCCCTCGTACTCGAGCGTTCCCTCGTCATCGGGCGCGGTCTCGGCGTCCT
Organism: Polyangia bacterium; assembly: GCA_030430975.1. Lineage (GTDB taxonomy): Bacteria > Myxococcota_A > Polyangia > Polyangiales > Polyangiaceae > JAUIKB01. The sequence goes on along the minus strand of JAUIKB010000820.1, from coordinate 20 downwards.
TGGTGAGCGGGCCTTTGGCA
>JAUIKB010000819.1 GCA_030430975.1 Polyangia bacterium | reverse complement strand
GCACGACGCCCATCTGTGCGAGATCGGCTTGGGTGAAGCGTTCGGCGATCCTGATCAGTCGAAACGCTGTTGTCTTGGAGATGGCATCGGTTTCTCGAAGGAATTCAGCGAAGCTGTTGAATCCGCCTTCCTGCCACAGGCCGTCATCGCGAATGCGGATGAGCAAGAGGCCGGCGAAGAAGAGCGCTTCCCGAGCCGTCTGCGTGAGCTCACGGATCTGCGCGACGGCCTCCGCCAACGTGATGGCGGACAGCGCCGGCCTGTCCACGACGACCGGCTGCTTGACCTTCGTGGGTGTCGGCTTGTTCGTCGGTTTGGTCCTCGGCGGTTTTTTCGGCTTTGGCTTGCTGTTGCTGCTGGGGGGCGTTCTCTTGGTGACCGATTTCGGAGCCGTCTTGCGAGTGGGCTTCGTGGGCTTCTTCTTGGTCGGTCGCTTGCCTCGGGTTCCGGCGGCGGCGATGGCCGGGCCACCGCGGACCTTTTGAGTTGCTTGCGCGCGCTTCTTCGTCGCCATGACGCCAGAGTAGGCTGGGGCCGGGTTGGGTGCTAGCGATGGGGCCCGGGCGAGGCTGGCGAGATTGTGAGCCGTCGGCATGTGTTGGCCTGTCGTTCGGGCACCCACTCACTTGAGTGAATCAACGCACCACGCGGCGCCGCATCGGGGGGCGCATTTTGATATCCTAGGCTGATGAATCGGCAGCGGGTGTTGGTTGGCGTAGTCTTGGTGGCGCTGCTCGCCTGTAAGAAGAAGTCCACGTCGAGTGAATCGATGGACTTCGAACCCACGCCCGCCGTGAGAACGTCGGCCGAGAACACCACTCCCATTGTCTACGGGAAACCCTGGCCGGCGGGAAACGTGGTGGCTGCTCGGACCGAATCCATCTTCGCCGTCTACGCGATGCCGTCCCGGAACGTTGATGTGCTGGCGGCAGCGAAGGCAGTGCGCCGTGCGAGCTACCAGCACCTACCGCTGCTACCGGTCGACACCGACAAGACCGGCGTGGTGTTGTTGGCGCCGGACATCAAGAAGTTCGCGCCGCCGAGTGAGGACATGCTCAAGTTTTCGGGACGTGGGCTTTCGCCCGAGCAAGTCAAGGCTGTGCAAGGATCCGAGAAGCTCGCCGTCATGAGCTTTCAGGCGTCGGGTGCAGAAGTCCTGAAGGTGTACGCGGATGCGTTGAAGATGGTGGATGCGGTCGCCGACAAGACGGGTGGACTGATCTTCGACGAGGGCACGCGCGAGTTGTTCACGCGCGACGCCTGGAAGAAGCGGATCGAAGCGCCCGTCAGCGATCCGAAGAACCTCTCGGCACACTTCACGATGCACATGTATCGAAACAACGGACCGTTGGTGCGGGTCGTCAGCATCGGTCTGGAGAAGTGGGGCCTGCCTAACCTCGTGGTCAACGACGTGGTGGCTTCGACAGCAGGGTCGATGAACGCGCTGCTCAACGTTGTGGCGGCGACGTTATTCAAGCAAAAGAAGACGACGGTTGAAGGTGCGTTGAAGGTCTCCGCGGATATCGCCGATGAGAAGGTGCTCGCCGGGGGTACGGGTGCGGTCGTTGTTTCTCTCGTCGAGGCAAAGAAGGAAGAAGGCGACGCGCGCGGCCCGTTGATCGAAATCGCCTTTCCGGGTCCCAAGGCGACGCTGCACGAGCGTCACGACAAACTGCTGTCGACGTTGTTCGGAGCAGAGGACACCCTCAACGCTGTCAAGCACACCGATGCGGCGCTGGCTGAGTCAGCGAAGGCTCGACAGAGGCTGCTCGCGTTGAAGCCCCGGTTTCTGAAGGGCTTCGGCTACAAGGAGTCGCTCCAAGTGAAGGCACCGTTCAGGACCGCGAGCGGCGGTAACGAGTGGATGTGGGTCGAGGTGAGCGACTGGAAGGGCACCACGATCAGCGGAGTGCTTCGCAACGACCCATACGACGTACCGGAGCTGAAGTCGGGTTCGAAGGTGAGCGTCGAGGAGGCGTCCGTGTTTGATTATCTACATCGGAAATCGGATGGGACAGTTGAGGGGAATACGACGCAGAAGCTGCTTCAGAAACGCTAGGAGCGACCGGTCGCAGTTTAGTTGCGGTGTCCCTCGCCGTCGTCCGAATCCTGCGAACGCCCTTGATGTCGCAAGCAGGCAAATCTATGCAGTTGCGTCGTCCACAGACCGACGACGTCCCCAAGGCTTCTTGGATTACCGCAAGAGAATTTGGCAGTTTGTGCCGTTTCATGGAGTTCCAGCCTGGAACCGTTTTCGCAACGGATGTTCAGTATTTTGAGCCGCAGCCGGCGCCGAAACCGCCCGTCGCCGCGCGTGTTATAGGCATGCGCGCATGGAAGTACGACGTCATTGGCCAACGGCCGCGGGTTGGGCTCTCGACGTGCGACAGTATTGGTCGCCCGAACACTTCGATCCGAGTCGCAGGCCGGTGCTGATCGTGCCGGGGTACTGCATGAACACCACGCCGCTGCTGAACCGTCCGTCGGGACTGTCCATGATCGAGTACCTGGTCGGGCGCGGCATGGAAGTCTGGACGTCGAACCTGCGCGGACAGGGCGAGTCGCGTTCGGTTGGAGGCGATCTGAACTCGGGGTTTCGCGATCTGGCGCTGAACGATCTGGCCAGCGCCCTCAAGACCGTGCGAACGGAGACGCAAAGCCGCCGGGGACGGATCGACGCTATCGGCTGTAGTCTGGGTGGATCCCATATCTACACGTATCTGGCGCATAACCTGAAGGGTCACGGCATCGGATCGGTGGTTGGCATGGGCGCGCCGCTGCGCTGGGACAAGGCGCACGGGTTGCTGCGCACGGCCTTCGCTTCCTCTCGCGTCGCGCGGCGAGTGCGCGTGTCTGGCACGCGGCGGATGGCTCGGTTGGCACTGCCGATGGCGGCTCGCTATCCGAAGCTGCTCGGGCTGTACATGAACCCGAACATCGTCGATGTCACGGCTCTGGATGAGTTGCTGCAAACGGTCGAAGATCCGATCCCAAAGCTCAACGGTGAGATCGCGCGCTGGGTCAAGAACCGCGATCTGATCGTGTCCGGCGTGAACGTGCGCGAGGCACTGGCGGACATCGATCGCCCGTACCTGTGTATCGCCGCGAATCGCGATGGCATTGTCCCGCCGGAGTCGGCTGTCAGCGCAGCGTCAGCGTTTCCCAATAGCGAGAGCCTGATGGTCGGTGATGACGCGACGTGGTTCGCCCACGCCGACCTGTTCATCAGTCGTCCTGCACAGGAGCGGGTGTTCGAGCCGCTCGCGGACTGGTTGCTTCGTCAGACGTAACGAGCTGGTCCCCGTCTTGACCATTGGTGACGAGTGGCGACACGACGCCACGCCGTCGGGAGTTTGGCTCGACGAGGTCTGTCCGGAGCGGCCGCCTCTGGCGAAACGGCCGCCGACACCGAAAACATTCTGCGGATGGCGGACTGAAACACTCAGCTCATCGAGGACGACCAAGCCAGCCGTCGTGGGACGAGCGGCCCGTCGTCGAGAAGGCCGTGAGCGGCCGAACGCCGCTCCCTAGGGTGCCCTGGGTGCCCCTACGGACTGGGCCGTCTGACCGACGGGCGCGCGCATCGTGGCTTCGATCCATCGCCACACCGCGTCGATG
>JAUIKB010000818.1 GCA_030430975.1 Polyangia bacterium | reverse complement strand
CGCGCTGGTCCGGTGACAACGCGTTCAGTGCCGGACTAACGGCGTCCTGGGCATCGCTGCGCGCGGCGCCCCCCTGGTCGACTGGATCGGTGCGTCCGTCGAGCTCGAGGACGGCTTCAGGTCGTCGCTTCTTTTTGCGCAGGTACTCCCGCTTCAGATTCATGGCGATCGTGAACAGCCAGGGTCGAAGCCGCGCCCCCGGTTTGAAGTCGTGGCGAGCACGGTGCAGCTGCATGAACGTTTGCTGCACCAGGTCGGTGGCGTCCTCTGGCCGAAACAGGCCACGCTGCATCACGCGGTGGATCGATGGGGCCAGCTCGTTGAACAGCTGATCGAACGCGCTCGCGTCTCCCGCGACGTACGCGGCCATCAGCTCTTCTTCTTTTGCCACCGGACTCGCAGTGTATCGATCCCTGGACCGCGCTTGGGAAGGTGCCTCGCACACCTCGACGCGGTCAGGATCCCGTGTGCGCCGCGCCGCTGTGCCGGGGCACACCTTGACACAACATCCACGCAACGGGGCCCCATTTTTGCGGAGCATTTCGTCTTAGGCTCCAATTCGGCTGGCACAACTTGTGCAGCGCCATGGTCATGAGACGAAGTTCAGCAGCGATAGTTCTAGTGGTCTTGGCGGCGGCCTGCGGCGGTGAGGCGACGGGGCAAACCGACGGCAACCCCGGGGATCTGGCCAGCGCGCCGGGCGTGGCGCCCGATCCAGGAGTCGACAGTTCGGCCTGCGCACCTGACTGCGCCGAAACTCCCGAACCAGGCTCCACGGCGTCACCTCTGCCGACGCCCGAGGCATCGCCATCCGGGAGGGTCCGATCGTTTGCCACTTGGGAATTTTCCGGAAACGACCGCGAACTCCGCATCACGCTGACCAACAGTGACCGCGCAAGCTGCGCCGAACCGAGTCCGCTGACGGAATGCGGCGAGTGGACAATAGATTTCACACTACCGGAAGACCTGATCGAACCCGGCGCCAGCTTCGAGGCACTCGAGGGCTTTGAAATGGTGAGCTATGCTGACGAAGGCGACGGCTTCTGTGGCTTCGGCGGCGGCCACTCAGAGATCGACTTGACGCTCCTCGAGGCGGGATCCGGAACTCTGCGCATTCGCGCCGACGGGTACTGGCTCGACACCGACTACCCCAATCCGGAAGGCGAGTTCAACGTTCAGCTGTGCAACTAGCGTTAGTTGGCAGCCGCTAGCTTTTGCACCGCGGGCGGGAGGCCTAGCAGCCGCAGCATGAGTCGGTCTGCCCAGCGCGTCGGCATGGCGCGGGTAAACAGCCAGATCATCGCGCTATTGACGGCTGGGGCGACGTAGCGCGCCTTGGGACGCCGAGCCGTGATCGCTCGATAGATCGCCTTCGACACGGAGATCGGCTTGCCTGAGTAACGGTCGGTTGTCGCCTTGATCTTGTCGGCCTTCTCGAGCAGCGGAGCGTACGGAGAGGCCGAATCCCCAAGGCCGGGAACGGTGTCCATTGCGACATCGGAAAACTCTGTCCGGATGGCACCCGGCTCGATCAGCACCACGTCGATCCCAAATCCGCGTAGCTCCCGTCGCAGCGCATCGCTCATCGCCTCAACGGCGTACTTCGTCGCGTGGTACGCGCCCCCAAACGGGAACGTGAGACGACCACCCACCGAACTCACGTTCAGAACCCGCCCCCGACCGCGCTCACGCATCGCCGGTAGAAACGCGCGGGTGACCGCCATCAGACCGAACACGTTCGTATCGAACTGCTTTCGCAGGTCGCCGTCCGAGATCATCTCGAGCGGTCCGAGCTGGCCGTAACCTGCGTTGTTGACCAGCACGTCGAGTCCCTCCCCGGCGGTGATGACGTCCACACGCTGCTTAGCCGCCGCGATGCTCTGCGCATCGCATACATCGAGAACGATGGTTTCGATCCGATCGCCGGACTCGGCACGGAGCGATTCCAACGCAGGTACCCGGCGTCCGGCGGCGATCACGCGGAAGTCTCGCGCGGCCAAGTACAGCGCCGCATGTCGCCCGAGTCCGGAAGTTGCGCCGGTGATGAGAATGGTTTGTTGCATGATTGAACTCCTAAATGAATGAATGTTCGTTCCGTTACGACGAGAAACTGTCGGGTCGCGGCTGCCCCCGGTGACTAAGCGCTAATGAGGTCCCAGCAAGCCGTTTCCGCCTGAGCGACGACCGCCGGGGTGACGCTGATGGAACCGTCTCGCGACGCCTTCATCAGGCCGACGAACGCGCCCCACACCAGCGCGATCAGGACGTTGGCGTCGACCTCGCGCACCGCGCCCAGCGCTTGGCCGCGCTTCAACATCTCTGCGGCGAGCTCCTCAGCGCGGCCAGCCAGCGCCGTACTCTGCTCGTCGAGGTACGCCGCGTGGTGATGTAGTTCCAAAAACCTGAATGCGTCCGGCTCTTTAAGGGCCCAGGTAGCAATTCCCGCCCAAAGCGCTCGAAACTGCTCACGCGGTGGGGCGTCCCAGTCGATGCGGCCCGCAACGGCACCCAGCACCAGCTGCTTATGATGCTGGTACAGCGCGTTCACCAGCGCTTCCTTGCTGGAGAAGTAGCGATAGATCGTGCCGGTTCCCACCTTCGCTCGCTGCGCAACCTCGGGCACCCGCGTGCCGTAGAAGCCGCGTTCTGCGAACAGGCCGAGGCTTGCGTCGAGGATTGCCGTGCGCTTGCCGGACGCGCTGGATGTGGTGGTTGCGGGCATTTGGAATGAATATTCATTCAGGACCCGGCCGTCAAGCCCGACTGGCGTGAATTCTCCGATCCGATGCCCACCGGTTATGTTGTGTGGCTGTGACACGCACGCGCGCCGCGATCGCCGCAGCCGGATTCATGGCGTTGGCTGGCGCCGTCGCATGGATCGCTGCATCGCGCTTTCGCAAACCCCCCGCGCGATGCGGCGCTGGACTGGTGCCTAGCGGGCCGCGCTGCTGCCCGCCCGGACAGGTCGCGAAGGCCGGCGCTTGCCGCGGAACGGCGTCCTCATGCCCGAAACACATGCGGCGCATCCCTGAAGGCAATGAAGCTCACTGCGCCGCCGAAAGTCGACGCGTGCGAATCGCCGGCGGCACGCTCCGCCTCGCGCCCAACGACTGGGAGGCCGAGGGCACGGTCGCCGCTCGAGTGATCCGCGTTGCGACTTTCGAACTCGACAGCATCGAAGTGACGTATGAGCGATGGCGCGAATGCGCCGACGCGCAGCTATGTCCCGTCAAGCGCGGCGAGCCCGGGCAGCCCGTCACCAGCGTCACAGCAATGGAGGCGCAGCGATTCTGTCGCTTCGTCACCGGCCGACTGCCGACTGGAAACGAGTGGCTGTTCGCCGCCGCAGGACCTCAGGCTCAGCGCTTTCCATGGGGACAGACCGGGCTGGTGTGCCGACGTGCCGCGTTCGGACTGGTGCGCGGCCCGTGCGGCGAACACGGGACGCGCCCCGACATCGCCGCTTCGCGCCCTGACGGAGCTAGCGCATCGGGCCTGTTCGACATGGCCGGGAACGTCGCTGAGTGGACGGTCGAGGGCGACGAAAAGTTCGCCGCCCGCGGCGGTTCGTTCTCCGCCGAGGGCGCCCGCGCGCTCAAGAGCTGGGCAATCGAGCACCCCA
>JAUIKB010000817.1 GCA_030430975.1 Polyangia bacterium | reverse complement strand
CGCTTCTGGCTCATCGATGCGCCCTTGGCTTAGGAGCACCACAAGCATGCCGATCGTGCCCTGAACGGCGCCGGCGAGGAGCGTGAAGACTGCGCCCTGCCAGCCGAACCAGGCGCCAGCTAGCATCACGAGCTTAGCATCGCCCAGCCCCATGCCAGCTTGGCCCCGCAGTCGTTCGTACAGGAAGATGAACGGCAGCCAAATCATCCCGAAGCCGAGCGCTGCGCCGAGCAGTGAGTCGCTCCACTCGATGCCCGGTCGCAACCAGGCGGTGGCCAAGCCGAGCACTGCCCCGCCGATCGTGATCTCGTCTGGCAAGATCATGTGCTCGAGGTCGATGAATGCGGCGGCTAACAAGCCGAGCGCTAGGGCGAGGTGGCTGGCGAAGGACAGGCCAGCGCGCCATGCGTCGGTGTCGGCAGGCAACGTGTAGACCACGGTTTCCAGGATCGCCCAAGCAGTCAATCCGCCCAAGGCCTCGACGAAAGGGTAGCGGGGCGAGATGCGCGTCCGGCAGCAGCGAGATTTGCCGCGAAGAATAAGCCAGCTCAGCACGGGAATGTTGTCGTACCCGGCGATCGGACGATCGCATGACGGGCAGCGTGACCCGGGATGAACAACGCTCTGTCCACGCGGGAGTCGATAGATGACGACATTGAGAAAACTGCCGAACAACAGTCCGAATGTCACGGCGAAGGGCGTAACGAATTCGGGTGGCAGTTCGGCTAGTGTCACGGCGCTGCAGGTCGGCCGAGGAGGTCGTCTAGCTGACCGCTGCGGTCCAGCGCCATGAGTTCTGTACAGCCGCCGATCGCGCGGTCGCCAATGAAGATCTGCGGCACGGTTCGGCTGCCGGTTTGCGCGAGGAGCCAGGCGCGTTTCTCGGCGTCACCGTCCACGTTGACGGTTTCGAAATTGACGCCCTTGTCGCGCAACAGCGCGTCCGCACGGATGCAGTACGGGCAGAACCGGGTTCGATACATCACGACAGTCGGATTCATGTGATGGCCACCGTAGCAGAACGCTCATCGGAGCGACCCACTGCCCGGGATGACCGTTTTAACGGCCCCGCGCTTTTCGAGGATGTGCTGTAGTCCGTGCATGGCAAGCGACCAGGCGAGCACCCTTTCGTTGGACCGATTTGCACCGGACGCGCGCGCTCTGGTTGCCGGCGCTCAGGCGCTGGCGGACGAACACGAACATACCGAAGTCAGGCCGCTGCACTTACTGGTGCGGGCTCTGGAGCGAGACCCAGGCGTTCGCGAGGTGTTCAAGAGCGCCGGGGCCAACACGGTGGACCTGCAGACGGCGGCGAGTCGGGCGCTGGGCGACCTATCAAAGTCTGGCGAGCCGGCCTATCTGTCGGCGGCGCTGCTCGACCTACTGGAGCGCGCCGAGCGCGAGTGTGAGCGCGACCGCGCCAAGTCGGTGGGCGTTGAGCATCTACTCAACGCGCTATCCCAGGAAATCCGTGGCTACGCTGGCGAGCTGCTGGGTGCACACGGCGTGGCTCCTGGCTCGCTGCGCTCGCACATGGCGGCACTGACGTCGGTGCCTCGGAATCTGAGCACCAGTCGTCGCGGGGAACCGGTGGACCTCGAGCGGACGACCCGCGACCTGGTCGAGGACGCTCGTGCAGGCGCTATCGATCCGGTGATCGGTCGCGATCGCGAGGTGCGCCGTGTGCTGACGATCCTCGAGCGTCGCGGAAAGAGCCACCCGCTGCTGGTCGGAGAACCGGGGGTTGGTAAGGGTGCAATCGTCGGTGCGCTCGCCAAACGGATCGCCGGCGGCGATGTTCCCACGACGCTGGCGAGCGTCCAGTTGTTGGCTCTGGACACGGGGCAGCTAGTAGCTGGAGCCCGCTTGCGCGGTGAGATCGAAGAGCGGGTGCGTAAACTGATCGAATCGTTGATGCAGCGGGGAAAGTGTGTGCTCGTTGCCGAGAACATCGATCAACTCTTCGGTCAGGGTCCGGCTGGGTCCGCAGTAGGCGAGCTGCTCGCGCCAGCGCTGTCACGAGGCGAAATTCGCGTGCTCGGTACGACGACGCCGGAAGGCGTGCGCAAGATCGAGGAGCGCGACGGGGCGGTTCTACGACTCTTCACGCCTTTGTCGATCGACGAGCCCAGCGTCGATCAGGCGACAGAGATTCTACGTGGCATTGCGAGTCGCTACGAAGAACACCACGGGATTCAGATTGCCGAGAGCGCCATCGTCGCGAGCGTTCGCTTGGCAAAACGGTATGTGCAGGACCGGTTCCTCCCGGACTCGGCGATCGATCTGCTCGACGAGGCGGCGTCTGCCAAGCGTGTTGAGGTCGACGGGGTCCCGACCCATGTGGACGAGGCGATACGTCGGGTCGAGTCGATCGATGCGCAGCTGAGTTCGCTGGATAACGCGGATGACGACGCCAGCGTGAAGATGCGCGCTAAGCTCGAGCGGGAAGCGGCCGCGTTGCGCCCACAAGTGGATGAAATGAAGGCCAAGTTGGAGTCGCGACGGGGTGCCGTAGCGGCTGTTCGCGCGCTGGGTATCGAGCTGGAAGAAGCGCGCGCGGCGCTGGCCGATGCCAAAGCGAAAAAGGACTTCGCTCGCCTGGGTGAGCTTGAGCACGTTACGGTTCCAGATCTCGAGAAGCGTCTCAAGACCGCTGACGAGGCCGCACGAGCAGCCGGCGCGTCGGGTGGAAGCGCGCTGACCGAGAGCGAAGTCGCCGAAACGTTGGCGGTTTGGACGGGCGTACCTGTCTCCAAGATGATGGAGGGCGAAGCCGATAAGTTGCTCAAGATGGAAGAACGCCTGTCGGTCAGAGTCGTCGGACAGGACGAAGCCGTTGTGGCGATTTCTAAGGCGGTGCGCAGGGGCCGCGTGGGGCTACGCGACCCGGGCAAGCCGATCGGCTCGTTCATGTTTCTCGGACCGAGCGGCGTAGGAAAGACGGAGCTGGCCAAGGCCTTGGCGGAACTCGTGTTCGACGACGAAGCGGCGCTGACACGGCTAGACATGAGCGAGTTCATGGAGCGCCACATGGCTCAACGGCTCATCGGCGCGCCGCCGGGTTATGCCGATAGTGATAAGGGAGGCTTCCTCACCGAGGCTGTTCGGCGGCGACCGTATTCGGTGCTGCTTTTTGACGAGGTGGAAAAAGCGCACCAAGACGTGTTCAACCTGTTGCTCCAGGTGCTGGATGATGGCCGACTCACCGATGGCCGAGGGCGGCTTGCTGACTTCTCCAACACGGTCGTGATCATGACCAGCAACATAGGGTCAGGTCGCATTCTCGAGACCGACAGCAAGATATTCGAGTCGGCGGACGGTCGAGAGGCGCTTCGCGATGTGTTGCTCGAGGAGCTGAACTCATTTTTCCGTCCCGAATTTTTGAATCGTGTCGACGACGTAGTCGTATTCCGCCCGCTGCTGAAAGAACATTTGCGCTTAATTGTGGATATTCAATTGCGCAGACTCGAAAAGCTGCTTTCCGAGAGGCGGTTGACTCTGCGCCTGGATGAAGCTGCCAAGACTCGCCTGGTGGATTTGGGGTACGAACCGGCGCTTGGCGCGAGGCCTGTAAAGCGGGCGATTCTGAAACAGATCCAAGACCCGCTGGCGGAATCGCTGCTGT
>JAUIKB010000012.1 GCA_030430975.1 Polyangia bacterium | reverse complement strand
ATCCTTCAAGACGTGCGTCGCATTGGCCCCTCTCCCCTGCCCCATTGGATGCCGCTCACGCCTTTTTCTCTTTTCCCTTGCTCTTCACACAGGTCCCTTCCCCCGCCGCGCCAGCTGGCCGCGCCGACAGGAAGCTCGGCGCTTCAAGGTCAAACTCGGCCCGCGCCGTCGGCGGTGCGCCTCCCTGTGCGTTGCGCACCAAGGTCGGGAGCTCGGGGATGTTGTCGGGGCCGACCAGCACGTCGATTTGGGGCATTCGTTTCAACAGTGCGTCGCCCTCTTGCTGTGCAACACATCCGGCTACGGCGACTGTTAGGTCGGGGCGCCGGCGTTTCAGGACCCCAAGCCGACCCACCTCGCTTCTGAGCTTTTGTTCCGCCTTTTCCCGCACACTGCACGTGTTGAGCAGGACGACGTCGGCGGTCTCGGGCTCCGATACGCGTTCGAAACCGCTGGCCGACAGAACCTCTCCGATGCGGTCGGAGTCGTGATGGTTCATCTGGCAACCGAAGGTAATCAGCGCGAACGTCGGCATGGACGCGGACCTTAGCAGGCCCGCTTAGGTCAGCCGAGCCGCCTTCCTCTCGCTGCCGAAAAACTCGCGTTGACCGGGCCCTAGCTCGCCCCTATTTTCCCGCTGCTGCCGGCCTACGAGGGGTTGGCGCTACCGGCACAGGAGTCCCGCCATGGGTGACAAATACAAGAATCTAGTCGAGGTCTTGGAGTGGAGCGCTGAGAAGTACCAAGAGCGCAAGCTGTTTGGCACCAAGCGCGGCGGTCAGTGGGAGTGGATCACCTACGGCGATTTCTCGACCCAGGTCGATCAGTTTCGAGGCGGCCTCGCGGATCTCGGCGTGGTCAAGGATGACAAGGTTGCCGTCATCTCGAACAACCGCGTCGAGTGGGCGGTGGCCGCCTATGCCACGTATGGCCTCGAAGCTGCCTACGTGCCCATGTATGAGGCGCAGCTCCCGAAGGAATGGAAGTTCATCATCGACGACTGCGGCGCCAAGGTCGCGCTCTGTGCGACGAAGGCGATCTACGACGAGGTCGTCAAGCTGAAAGAGGAGATCCCGAGCCTAGAGCATGTGATCTGTTTCGAGCTGCCTGAGTCCAACCCGGCCTCGTTTGCCGCGCTCTGCGCGAAGGGTAAGGACAACCCGGTCGACGCCAAGCATCCGCCGACCGAAGCAACCGCAGGGTTCATCTACACCTCTGGCACGACTGGCAATCCCAAGGGCGTGATCCTAGCGCACAGCAACATCGCCTCCAACATCAACGCCCTGCACGAGATCTTCCTATTCGAGCCCGACGATCGGTCGCTGTCATTCCTACCCTGGGCGCACTCGTTCGGGCAGACATGCGAACTGCATTCGCTCATCAGCATGGGGTGCTCGATGGGCATCAATGACGAGGTTCCGAGCCTCGTCGGCAACCTAGCCGAAGTTCGACCGACCGTGCTCTTCGCCGTACCACGAATCTTCAACCGCATTTACGATGGCGTAAATAAGCAGATGCAGGACAAGCCTGGATTCATTCAGTCGCTGTTCAAGTCGGGCATCGCCAACGCCAATAAGAAGTCCGCGGGTGAACCGCTCGGCGTCATGGCCGGGATTGGGCTCTCGCTCGCCGACAAGATCATCTTCTCGAAGATCCGTGAGAAGTTCGGCGGCCGTCTGAAGTACGCCGTCAGCGGCAGCGCGGCGCTGAACAAGGATGTGGCCAAGTTCATCGATGCGCTCGGCATCATGGTCTACGAAGGCTACGGACTCACCGAGACCAGCCCGATCGCCACGGCGAACTACCCGGACAACCGAAAGATCGGCAGCGTGGGCAAAGCCGTACCCGGCGTGACCATTCAGATCGACAAGTCGGTGACAGGCGACGAGGTCGACGGCGAGATCGTCATCTACGGGCCCAACATCATGCAGGGCTATCACAACCGCGACGAAGAAAACGCCAAGGTCCTCATGGACGACGGTGGCTTCCGTAGCGGCGACATGGGCCGCTTGGACGACGAGGGCTACCTGTACATCACCGGCCGCATCAAGGAGCAATACAAGCTCGAGAACGGCAAGTATGTCGTCCCCACGCCGTTAGAAGAGGAACTCAAGCTGTCGCCTTACATCGCCAACGTGATGATCTTTGGCGCCAACAAGCCGCACAACGTCGCGCTGGTCGTGCCGGACATGGAGGCCGTCACCAAGTGGGCAGATGAAACCGGAGCCGACGTCAGCGACGTCAGCACCAGTAAGGCCTTGCGGGACCTCATCGATGGCGAGCTCAAAGAGCGCGCCGCCTCGTTCAAAGGTTTCGAGCGCCCGAAGTCGTTCGTCGTCGTCGCAGAAGACTTCACGACCGACAACGGAATGCTCACCCCCACGCTCAAGCTCAAGCGCCGCAACGTGCTCAAGAAGTACTCCGGCGATTTAGAGAGCCTGTACAGCTAGGCGCTGCGAAGCAGCGCGCAACGAAAACAGGTGCGGGCTGACACGACGCGCCGAAACCGAAGGGTCAGCCGCCATGCCGTCGCTGCGAAGCAGCGCGCAACGAAAACAGGTGCGGGCTGACACACCGCTGCTTGGCTGCGTCGGCGCGCCGCCCACTCACTGGCTTATTGGGTGGCGCGCTGACGCGCCGAAACCGAAGGGTCAGCCGCCATGCCGTCGCTGCGAAGCAGCGCGCAACGAAAACAGGTGCGGTCTGACACACCGCTGCTTGGCTGCGTCGGCGCGCCGCCCACTCACTGGCTTATTGGGTGGCGCGCTGACGCGGCCAAGCAGTGGTCAGCCGCACTTCCCTGGCGCACAACTGCCGTTCGCGCCGCACTTGCCGTCCTTGCCCTTCTTCGCGCCGGCCGAGTCAGCCGCCGCAGGGACTTCTTTCGAGTCGACCTTCGCGGCGGCCGTCGTCTTTCCGGACGCGGCAGCGGCTGGTTCCGGTTTGGGAGCCTCGGACTTGTCGCAGCCGGTGGTGGCTACTGCCGCGAGTACCAAGGCGATAGATTCGGCGGATAGCTTCATGGTGCCGTCCGACTTAGCACACGCTTGCCGGCATGGGAGGGTGCGCGGACGCCCGCGACGCCGGGCAGCTTCAGATACTCTTCGCGGATCTGAATCCAGCCCCCCGGCAAATGGTCGAATTCAGTGAAGTAACCGCTGCGCACCGCCACAGTCGCACCGGTGTCATCGGTCAGTTCGACCTGAACCTCGTCCGCGAATAGCGGCTCGTTGAGCTTTCGCACTAGACCCCAGTCGAGGGATCCCTGGCCATCCACGTGGATGGTGCGGAATTCACCGGGGCGGTTCGCCGCCGTGGCATCCCAATAGAACTTCCCCTGAGAGTTCACGTTCGCAATGCGCGTGAACAGGCGCTCGTAGTTGTAGTCACTGATCCAGACGGGGTCGCAGTAGCTCATCACGTCTTTGGTGCTGTTTGGATTAAAGCGCTCGCCGCTGAGCAGGTTGTACCCCCAGGCACCGATGTTGGCGCCTTGATAGGGGTACGGATCGAGCCCCGACCCAGTTCCGCAAGGCGCATGTCCCAGACCGTGAGCGTGGCCGATCTCGTGCGCGGTGGTGTCTACCGTCCCCGAGTTGGAACCGTCGGGGAAATAGCCCAGGCCGATACCGCAACGCGACTGGTTGCTGTTCTGCTTGTTGAGCGGCGCCAGACCCGCGACGCAACCCCCGCCGCAGAATTGACCGAAACTCGACGCCGGAGCCATGGCTCCGAAGTAATACATCGTGCGCTCAGCGCCGTCTTGCAGGCGCAAATTGCACACCATGTCGAGCGTTGAACTCCAGCCGCCGCCGTTTGGCGAGACGCCGTTGGCGGGCACGCTCGCGCGCACTTGAACCTCGGCGCCGCGCGCGGGGTACATCGCTTCGAAGTGATCTTGGTAGCTTTGCAGAGCCTGCATCGTCGTGAGCGGCTCGCGCCCGTTGACGTTGAGCGGAACGATGGTCACGCGGATTGGCCCGCGTGAATCCTGAACCCCTAGCGGCAGCGTGCCGCTTGCCGGGAAGACTGCGCCCCCGGTGTCTCCCGGGCCGCTGGCTCCCGGCTGCGGCTCGAGCAGGCTGACCTGAATGCCGCCGCCAACTTTGACGCGGTCGGCCGGCACGTCGAAATTGAACGTCGAATCCCACGCCTGCTCCGACGACGGACCGTTCATAGAACGACTCACTTCTAACGGCGCGCCGCCGTCGGAAAACGTCATTCGCGCGAGGAGATTTCTTGGCTGAAAGCCTTGATCAGGCGTGGCAAAGACGCGAACGATCGCGCGCTTGTCCGCCACCACCGGAGCGTTCAGCTGTCCAACAGGACCGCCGTTTTGCATGATCGGAATCTTGACCGATTGATAGACGGAGATCTCTGCGATCCGCGCCCCGCCAGCCGGTGGCAGGTCCGTCACGACGCCGGTCCCACCCTGCGCATTGCCACCTACCCCTGTGGTGCCCGCTGTCCCGCCGGCACCCCCAGGTCCGACGCCACCACCCTGCCCGCCCATACCCTGAGGGGTCCCCGACCCGATGCCGCAGGCTTGGACGCAAGCGACCTGGTCGCCCGTTTGGCACACGCATTTGGTGAAGCACTCATTGACGCATTGGCTGCAATCCGGTGCATCGCAGCCGGGGTCGCCAAGGTTGACGCCGGTTACACCGCCGCCGGATTGGGAGCCGCACGCTGCTAAGGCGGCTAGACCCAAGGATGATATCGCCCAGAGTACGTGTCGGGTTCGCTTCATGTTCGCAGTTGGTTGGGAGTACGAGCTGGGCTTACGCAGGTTCGTGGGTAGAAGTATCACCGGCGGAATGCCGCCGCAATCAAACCGCGAGTTTGTCCGACCTCAGCTGAATTATCCGGCGAGAATGGATACCGTAAGTACCGGCCTTTAACTCACATGGTAATCAGCTGCGCGACGCAGCAGCTCTTCTGAACGGAGAATGGCCGAACGGCTCAATTCCGCGCGTTCTTCATCGCTCACCGCTACCGCGGCAGCATCGCGAATTTCTCCCTCCAGCGCGGACCGCCCCGCCTTCAAAGCAGCGCCGACCCTCGCGATGTCGTGCGCGTGGTCCAAAACTCGGCGGCTGCGCCAAAACAGGCTCTTGTCGGGCGTCTGCTGGGCCGCATAATCGGCGGGGAACGAGCCCCGAAACCACACCGGCTTATAAACGGAAACGCATGGCAACTCGGTGCCCGTAACGAACACCGGTCCGTTTCCATTTAGCTGCGCGACGAGCGACCCGGTCGTATGCGCTCCCCGGCGCGTCGGAAGAAAGCTAGCGTGGGCGCACACCGTCGCGCGAAGCCCCGCCGCGGCACGACGTCCGCCATGAGAACGGAGGGCTGAGCATGCTGCCCCAACGCCGAACGGCCGGTTCCGTAGCGCCGTCTCAACACAGCCTCTGCGCGTGTCGCCTGCCGCAGCGATAGCCATCAAAGGGTCCGCGAACGTCCTGCGGAAGTCGATGCGCCGACCCGGCCTGCAGCCGTAGTCGCGCGCTCGGCTACGGAGACCGTCAACGCACAGGTCGAAGTCTTCCCGAATCGTGAGCACGTTCGAAATCGCCCGCACGCCCCGTCGTATCCGCTTCGCCACCCATGCGCGGTCCGCTGTCTCCAGCACCCACGCTTCCTCCTGATCGACGAGGATAAAACTGTTGTGATAGCGAAACGCCTTGTTGGCGAATCCAGCCGCGCCACCCTGACCATGTTGTTCGAGCAGCTCGGTGATAACACCCAGCGCCCCGCGCGCGGTGACGGCTCGCTCCAGACTCAAACGCACCAGGTCCATGCCGAGCAAACCGACCGGCTGCTGGGGCGCACGGGTGAATACGGCCTGGTTACCGACCGCCACGCCGGCGTCGTTGACGCCCATCTCCGCCCCCCACATCCACGCTGGTCGGCACAGGATGGTGGCGCGCGTGGTCCGAACTTGAGGAACGTCGATGTACGTGGCGTGCACGACGGTACCAGGCGGATGAACCCCGCTGGCACGACGCTCGACCGCCTGAGCTTCACCGGGTTCCCGGTCGCTGTTCTTGAGAAAAATCGGCGGTTTTGCACCTCGTTCGTCGAACTGAACCGCTGTGTCACACATAGGAGCGTCGCTGATTGTTGACAAAACCGATGCGCCAACTCATATCTGCCCCGTGAAGCTCTCCAACAAGGGCCGATACGCTGTGCGGGCGGTGTTTGACATCGCGTTTTTTCACGCCGGCCGCCCGGCGCAGGTCAAGGATATCTCAGAGCGCCAGCGGATTCCCCCTCGATTCCTCGAGCAGATCTTTCAAGAGTTGAAGCGCGCGGGACTGGTGAGCAGCAAGCGAGGACCGCAGGGGGGATACAGCCTAACGCTGGCCGCGGATCAGGTACGCGTCGGGGACGTCATCCGCGCCGTCGAAGGACCGATCGTCCTGTGCGCCAGCGACGAACCCTCCTCGAGCGCGCAACCGATCGACCCGACCGAAGCCGCGCTATCCGAGCTGGCCGGGCAGCTGCAAGCCTGTTTCGACAGCGTCACGATTGCATCGATTTGCCAGCGCGCCACGCAGATGGGCCTCGGCCCGGGAGGCCTGCAAGGCTATGTGTACGTCATCTGAGATAGGTGTGAGCCGACCATGAATCTACCCCCGCTGCCATTGAAACCCCGTGTGTATCGGGACGTTCTAGAACTGATCTCCGATACGCCGCTGGTGCGCATCGCACTGCAAGAAGAAGAGCCGCGGGCCGCGCTGTATGCGAAGCTAGAAGCCTTCAACCCCGGCGGCTCCACCAAAGATCGCATCTGCCTGGCGATGATCGAAGCCGCCGAGGCCAGCGGCGAGCTGCAGCCCGGCGGCGTGGTGATCGAGCCAACGAGCGGCAACACCGGAATCGGTTTGGCGCTTGTCTGTGCACGCCGCGGCTATCGCTGCATTCTCACGATGCCGGCGAGCATGAGCCTCGAGCGTCGCCAGCTGCTGGAATCGATGGGCGCCGAAGTCGTGTTGACCGAAGCTGACGGGCAGATGGACGGCGCCATCGCCAAGGCTCGACAGCTTGCGGCGGAAATCGATGGCGCGTTCATCCCGCAACAATTCGACAACGCCGCCAACCCGTTGGTGCACTACCGGACCACCGCGGTCGAGATCTTGAACGCGATGGATGGCCTAACCTTGGATGCGTTCGTGGCGGGCGTGGGCACCGGGGGCACTGTCTCGGGCGTCGGGCGTCGCCTGCGACGAGAGGCGCCGGAGTGTCGCATCATCGCTGTTGAACCCGAGAGCTGCGCCACGATCAGTCGTGGTGAACGCGGTCCGACCAAGATTCAGGGCTGGGCCGCAGGATTCGTTCCCAAAAATTACCAAGCAGAAGTCGCGCATGAGATCCGCACCGTTTCCGACGAGCGGGCCTACGCGATCAAGCAGGCGCTGGCTCGGACGCAGGGCATCCTCACGGGCATCAGCGCGGGTGGCGCGGTCGCCGCAGCGCTCGACGTCGCGCGTGAACTGGGTCCCAAAAAGAACGTCGTTACGGTCTTGCCCGATACGGGCGAGCGCTACTTTAGCTTAGATGAGTACTTCGAAGACGCGAGCTGAGCGACTGGGGGCGAAAACCGCCCTGTTGGTCGGCGCCGGCGGACTAGGCTGTCCGGCAGCGATCGCGCTGGTGCACGCCGGAGTGGGCCGCTTGCTTATCGCGGACGACGACATCGTGGATTGGTCGAATCTGCACCGACAGATTCTGTTCGATGAATCACACGTTGGCCTCGACAAGACTCAGGTCGCAATCCAACAACTGAAAGCCATAGCGCCGCAGGTGCGTGTTGAGAGCGTCGGCGGTCGCCTGCTGCCCCACAACGCCGGTCGGCTCGTTAGGTCCGCCGACGTGGTAATCGAAGGGGCAGACAACTTCGCCACGAAGTTCCTCGTGGCCGACGCAGCGTATCTAAACGACAGGCCGGTCATCCACGGCGCCGCGATTCGCTGGCGAGGGACCGCGATGTGCGTCGCCCCCGCCGGCGCGCCTTGTTATCGCTGCCTGTTCGAAGAAGCGCTCAGCGGTGGCGACGCGCCCAACTGCGACGAAGCAGGTGTCGTCGGTCCGGTCGTCGGCATCGCGGGCGCCATGATGGCGGACCTAGCCCTGAGCTTGCTAACCGAGCGTCCGCGCTACGGTGAGGTCGTGACGCTAGACGGAAAGCGAAACCAAATGCGTAGCCGGCGCGTGCACGCTCGGCGGAGCTGCCAGCTGTGCGGGTCCAACCCCACGATTCGATCGATCGATCCCGCGCGCTACTCGACGCGGAGAACCTGCTCTCCAACACCACAGACCACAGCAGTCGCCAACTAGGCCTGCATCAGTTAAAGGAACACCATGGAAACCACCGTACGCATACCGACGCCTCTCCGCACGCTCACCGGCGGTGAAGAGTCCGTTTCGATCCCCGGCGCAACCGTCAAAGAGCTGATCGCCAACTTGGAGGAAAAGCACCCCGGCTTCCACGACCGATTGCTGGACGACAAAGGCGTGCGGCGGTTCGTTAACCTGTACGTCGGAGAAGAAGACATTCGGTTCCTCGACGGCCTGGATACTAAGCTCGACGGCAAGGAAGAACTGAGCATCGTCCCTGCCATCGCTGGCGGAAGCTGAGTACGGACTTGGGCGAGTTCGAACGTTACGACCGCCAGCTGCGGCTGGACGAGATCGGACCCAGCGGGCAAGCCGCCATCGCGACGTGTGACGCCCGCGTGCACGGCAGCGACGGAGCGCTGATCGAAGCGCTCTACTTGCACCGTGCGGGCGTCGAGCGGCTCAGCATGGTGCCACGCAAGCGGCCCACTCGCTTTGAGTTCGGGCATCACTTCGAGATGCCGGAATCGCGAGCAGTGGCTGCCGGCGCGTGGCGCGCCCTGCAGACGCTGCGCCACGCGCTCGGTCTGAGCGAGGAGAGATCGCCATGAAACTGGTGCGCTCACAGCGCCTCGAGTCGATGGTGGATGCGGTGGGCAACACCCCATTGCTCCGTCTCGAGCGGGTGGCGCGCAGCGCGCCATCGGTTGAGGTCTACGCGAAACTCGAGTTCGCCAACCCGGGTGGCTCCGTAAAGGACCGCCCAGCGCTCCGCATGATCCAGGACGCGGTGAGCCGCGGCAAGCTCACGCGGGACAAGGTGCTCATCGACGCCACCAGCGGCAATACGGGCGTCGCGTATTCTTGGGTCGGCGCCGCTCTCGGCTATCCGGTCGAGCTCGTTATGCCCAAAAACGTAACGAAGGCGCGCAAGGACATCACGCAGGTGTTCGGCGCGAAGCTGACGTTTAGCTCTCCGATGGAGGGCTCGGATGGCGCAATTCGCATGGTCAGAAAGCTGGTCGCCGAGAACCCTGACAAGTATTTCTACCCAGACCAGTACTCAAACCCGTCCAACCCACTCGCGCACTACCACGGAACCGGCCAAGAGATTCTGGATGCCGTGGGCGACCGCATCACGCATTTCGTCGCCGCGCTCGGCACGAGCGGAACCGTGATGGGTACAACGCGACGACTGCACGAGCACTCACGGCCCATTCACTGCGTGGCTGCCGAACCAGCCGAGGAAATGCACGGTCTCGAAGGCTTGAAGCACATGGCTTCCAGCATCGTACCGAACATCTACGACCCTAGCGTGCCCGATGAGATCATGCCGATCGGAACCGAAGACGGCTGGGACATGTCGGACCGCCTGGCCGCAGAAGAAGGCCTGCACGTCGGGCACTCCAGCGGGGCGAACGTTTTCGCCGCGGTCAAGCTCGCAGAGCAGCTGCATGTCCAGGGCAAAGGCGGCTGCGTCGTCACGATCGCCTGCGACCGTGGCGATCGCTACTTCGCTCCCATGAAGTGGGAAAAGAAATACATGTGGTAACTTTACCTTCCAAGAAAACGAGCTAATGACCCAACCTCATTGGACACAAGGCAACCTAAGGATCACGCATCAAGCACTGCAGGTCATCGAGGCTGCCGCCCGAAGCGCCTATGAGCGCGACGAAGAGGCGTGTGGCTTCCTGACCGGGCCCGCCGAGCAGCCGCTGTTAGCGGACCAGGCGTTCGAACTGGAAAACCTCGCTAACAAGTACCACCGGGCCAATCCCGAAACCCACCCGCGAACCGGCCGCGAGTACTTCTCGATCAATGCCATGAAGTTCTCCCGCGCGGTCGAAAAAGCCCGGGCCGACGATCAACCGGTCAAAGTCTTCTTTCATTCACACTTGGACTGCGGCGCCTATTTTTCAGAGGAAGATGCGGCGAGCATGACTATGGGCGGCACGGGCGACCCCGCATATAGCCTCGCCTACCTGGTCACGGCTGTAGACGAGGGCGTCGTTACGGCGCACAAGCTGTTCATTTGGAACGGGGGCACGCGAACGTTCGACGAGACCGCTTTCGAAGTTGTCGGCGCGGGCGACTAAGTGTCAAACCGCCGGCGCAGCGCGCTCCTGGTAGCCACCGTGGCGTGCTGCAGCGCACCACGACCGGCGCTCGCGCAGTCCGACCTGCTCAAGGCTACGGGTACGCTGAAGTCGGAGTGGAAGAGTGCGGGCGCCGCAAGCACTGGCTCTTTGCAAACTCGGCTGATCGAACGCGGCACGCTGCTACCGGTCCTGTTACCCAAGTCGACGATCACCTCACGGACCGCACGCTGCACTACGGTCGCGGTAGTCGCGCCGCGTGCGTCACAGTTCGTACTGCGGTTCATCCCGCGAGCTGGCGAGCCACGCTACGCGCGTGGCGAACGCGCCGAACCAAGCGTCGCCGGCATCGCCCAGATTGTGCGATGCGGCGCACGCCGCGCCATGCTCCGTCGCCTAGTCATCGAAGCGCGATCCCCGCGTTCGGTAGTCGAAACCGTCTACGCGACGTCCAGCAGACCGCTACCGAGCTTCACCAAGCTGCTCCCTAAGCGCAGCCCGGGCTTGCCCGACACGGACGTCGTGTTCGAGCCGCGGTCCACGAGCCCCCCGCTCAAGGACCGCGTCGCGCGGCTTGCGGCACGCGCAAAACGGCGGGGCGCTCAGCGTGTCACGGCGCGAAACGTCCAGGTCGGCAGGTTCGGCGTTAGCGAGACGGTTTTGAAGCTCACGCCCGGCTGTCACCGCATCGACGTACTCGGCGACCCGAAGGATGGCGAGCGCTACGACATCGACGTGAACCTCAAGTGGGCCCTCACCGGTCAGAGCGCGGACGCCGATCGCACCGACGCCGCGGACGCGACCGTGCACACATGCGTCGCCTCCACGCGTCTTGCGAAACTCACTTTTGTCGGCGCCCCGACGGGTCGCGTCGCCAAGCTCGTGATGTCGCGGACCCGGCTGCCGCGCGGGATTCCGCAAACGCTCGGCGAGCGCGCGGTGGCTGCTTTCGCTGAAACGTTCGCCGCTCACAACAGCCGGCCGCCGGCCAAGCCTCCGATCGCCATGTTCAAGGGCGTCAGCGGATTCACCAAACAACATGTCCAGCTCGTCGCAGGCCAGTGTTACCTAGCTTCAGCCGTCGCGACCCGCGGCTCCGCGTCTGCGATCGCACTGGCTGTGCGCGGACGTTTCGTAGCCCGAGATCAATCCAAGCAGGTCGGGCTCGGAACCGTCGTAGCTTTCTGCGCGAGAGAGAGCCGCCGGTCGAGCATCTTGCTCGAGGCCCGCGGCGGCGGGGTCCGCTGGGCGCTTGCCGTTTGGCACGCTGGCGCGCTGCCTGCAGGAGCGCTCGCGGAATGACACGCTGGACGTTAACAGCGGCGGTGCTCCTGGCTACGGGATGCACGAGCGTCGCCGCCCCGAAGCCGCGGTCGACACCGAACCGGAGCCTCGATCCGTCTGTTCCCCGCCCACCGCCGAGCACTGAGTTAACCCAGGCGATCAGTTCAGGCCAACGGGCGGGCGCCGGTCAGCAGCTAGTGCTGAAGGTCGATTCCGCGGCAACCGGTGACCACGTGTCGGCGCCCATCGGGGTGCCAAAAGACCGCTGTGTACTGATCCTCGCCCGGGCGGGCGCGTCCGTCAGCGACCTCGATCTTTACGCTTACGCCGAAGACGGCGCCGTGCTCGGTTCAGACGAACAACCGGACAATCGTCCGGGGCTCATGATCTGCCCGCCGCACCCGGGACGGGTATTCGCCGCAGCTCGGGTTGCGGGTGGCTTCGGGCTCGTCAGTCTCGGCGCGGTGCTGGTCTCGCCAACGGCCAGTAGCGACGTCAGTAAGGCGCTTGACCTCAAACGCGGCGCACCACGCGTCAATGCGTGGGCCGAACTCAACGACGCGCTGGCTGCCCACCAAGCACCGCTTGGTGGGGACTGGAAGGAGCAGCGGCGCATAAAGGTCGCGCTGACGGACCGCGTGCCTACCCTCGTTCCCGTGTCGATCGACTCGGGGGAGTGTGCCGACATTCTCGTCGTCCCGGAACGAACCCTGACACAGTTGGACGTCGTCGCCATTTCCAAAGACGGCGTCCAAATCGGGCGTGCGCAGCCAGCCGGACGCAACCGGGCGATCATCGTATGCAGCCAGCAACGGGTCGATGTCACGATCGAATTGCGTCCCCACGCGGGGCGCGGCTCGGCAGCGCTGGCGATCGCGACGACGCGTGCGACCCCGGCTGAAATAGACGCTCCAGCAGTGCTGTTCACGACCTACGCCGCCGCGCCGCTTAAGGACGCGGTTTCGAAACGCATCACCGCCACGGCTGAGTTGGGGCTTGGGCGACCGGTTCGGGTCGCAGCCCTCAGCGCACGATTTGGGCGCCGCACTAGTCACACCTCGAAATTCCCTGTGGGATGTCATCATGTGGAGATCGTGGGCGGCAAGCCGGTCCGCGGACTTACGGCCTGGTTTTATGATACCAGTCGGCGATTGGTCGCCCACCAGCTCGGGGTGCACAACATGACCGCGTTTGTGTGCACGCCTGGCGGAGACGTGCGAGTGGATCTGGAGGCGCTGCAACGCACCGGACCGGTACAGATCCTGAGGCGGTCGATACCGCAGTCGCATCCGCTGTTCGTCGCGCATCCTCTTGCCGCAGGTCGGTTACTCGGAGCGCTGTACGCGCGCGGTACGGTCGCCACCGTCGCGCGAGCGATGAAGCCTAGCGCGGCTGTCGTACGCCACGACTCGTTAGCTACTGCGCGCTACACGGTCGCGGCGGGCCGCTGCGTTGAGTGGATCGCGGCGCTCGACCGCGGGGCCGACAGTCTCGAAGTGCGCTCCATGGACGATGAAACCGACCGCGAGCTTGCACGAGTGCTCGTGCCCGCGGTCGCCGCCCAGAGGTTCTGCGCGGACGCCGGCAGGACCGTGAAACTGCGCTTCGAGATGCGAACCTTGGGTGGTTCGGCGACCGCGCTCCACGGCGGACGTCTCGTGCCGATCGCTCGCTGACCCCGTTCGCCGATCGACAGCCCTGACGCCGCCCGATAACTTATTGAAGTTATTGATAATTCCTGCAGATAGGCGGCAAGGCGCTTTTCGGGTCAGAAGTGACTTGGCTAGGAGGGATGGCTCGGTTTACGCTCCGGCGCCGAGGAAGGGACGCGGAAGCGGGACGGACAAGCTGTTCGATTGAGGCACTGAGTCTAAACCGCACCGATTTCCCACACGACTTTGCTATTAGCAGTGCCACGCACACAGAACAGAGCGGAACAGGAGCAACGAACATGATGAATGAGCATATCCAAGCTGGCGGCGCCTACGGTCCGCCTCCCGGCGGCGCGCCCCCCGGCGGCGGAATGCCCGGCGCGCCCGGCGGATACGGTGCTCCTCCCGGCGCACCTCCCGGCGGCGCACCCATGGCTCCCCCCGGCGGTGGAATGATGCCGGGCGGCCCGCCTGGCGGAGCGGGAGGCGGCAACGCTGACCTTAAGAAGCAGGCTCAGACCTGGCTTATCGTCAACCTGGCTACGTGGTTCCTATGCGGCAATGGCTGCTTCGGAATCATCGGCGCCATCATGGGCTACTTGGCCATGCAGGCCGCCGACCAGGGCAACCTGGCCGAGGCCGAAGGCAAGATCAAGTGGTCCAAGATCTGCGCGATCGTGGGTCTCGTTCTGATGGTTCTGTTGATCATCGTGTACGTGATCCTGATGGCTGTCGGCATGGCCGGCAGCATGTGATTAGCCGTAGCTAATCACCACGCGGGTGGTCGCATATCGCGACCACCCCGCAGCAAAGGGCAGTCGCCAAGCGGCTGCCCTTTTCTGCTTTGTGCAGCTACGATCGACGCTGCTCCGGTTTTGCACTCGCTGGTCAGCGGCGCGGCGGTCGACAAGGTCTACTCGTAGGGGTTCTTATACAGCCCCGAACCCGTCTTCTTTTTCTTTGTGATCGTCTTGGTTGACGGCCTAGCACCCATGGTTGGACGGCGGGGCGGCGTCTTCTTCTTTTCCGCGCTTGGCAACGCCGGTAGGTCATCCAGCGCGGTGACGGTGTGCGCGCTGCGGACTCGAATCGACATGTTCTCTTTGGGCACGACAACCTCTTCGAGTTCCGCGCCGTCCGTCAGTTTGATGTTGACTTTGACGGTATCATCACCGCGTGGTAATTCAAACGATGCCTCCAGGCCGCGAAATTGCACGTTCGTGACGCCAGCGCCCTGGATTTCGGAAATGTCGGTCGCCGCCGCCACCTTGATCTGGACGTTTCGACCGGCCTTGGCGGCGGGCGACGCTACCGGTTCCGCCGCCTCAGGCGGTGTCGGCGTGCGTACCGCGAATACGATCAGAACAACCGCCAATGCCGCCGTTAACACACCCGCCGTGATCAACAAGTTCCGCCGCGTCTTGACGGCCTGAATATCGCTCTCGGTTACGGCGTGGACCACCTTGACGTGATCCACCGTCAACGGGGCGGACGTGCCGGCCGTAGATCCAGTGCCCGATTTCTCGCGAAAATCGTTGTTGCCCATCACCGGCGCGCGCCGGCCCGCGATGACATCAGCTATCGCCTTCTGGCGTTCCGCCAGATCCTCACCACACAGATCGCTGACGACCTGAGCCACCTCCATCGTGGTGGTCAACCCGCTGTTGTTCCCAGCCCAAGCCTCCAAGCTGTCCGCCAAGCTGATGGCGGTTGGCCAGCGCTCTTCACGATTCGGTGCTAGCGCACGCATGACGATCGCGTCGAGTTCCGGTGGCACCGTCGGATCAAACTCCGACGGTGGCTTGAAGTCTCCGGCCGTCACCGCGAGCAGAACCTCGGCGTCCGAACTCTGTCGGAACATGCGGCGCCCGGTCAGTAGCTCCCAGATGACGATACCCATCGCGAACACGTCAACCCTGCGGTCGAGTTCCCCACCCCGCGCCTGCTCGGGTGCCATGTATCGGAATTTTCCCTTGGCCAGGCCGGTCGCGGTCGTCACCGAGCGCTCGTTCGCCTTGGCGATACCGAAGTCTGTCAGCCGGACTTGGCCATCTTGACCCACCAGTATGTTGTGAGGCGTCGCGTCACGATGAACGATAGACAGTTCACGTCCGTCCATCGTTCGCTGCTCGTGTGCGGCGTGCAGGCCATGCAGCGCGTCGATGACGATCTTGAGGGCGACCGGTCGCGGCAGCTTGCTACGCCGCGTCGCTGCACCCTTCATCAGCGCCGCGAGGCTGGTGCCGTCGACGAAGTCCATGACGAGCAGATGCTCCCCATCCGCTTCGTGAACGTCGTGAACGCTCACGACGTTGGGGTGACGAATCAGCGAGGCAAGCTTTGCCTCGTCCATGAACGAAGCCGCGAGTTCTGGAACGGAGCCCACGTGGGGGTGCATCCGCTTGATGGCCACCAGCCGTTCGAAGCCGGCGGCCCCACGCAGCCTTCCGATGTAGACCGTCGCCATGCCGCCTGCTGCGATCTCCAACAGCAGTTCGTAGCGTCCGACGTGTGCCACGCGCGGTTTCGCGCTCGTTTCGGCCGGCGGGTCTACGGCCGGTGCAACTCGAGACGTGACCGCGTCCACGGTCGATCCTGTAACGGTGCCTGTCTCTGGAAGCGACGGCCGACTCGCCGCAGGCGCTCGCGGAAGCCGGTCGCCTACCGAAGGGCTGGGCGGGCGCGGGACGGGCGGCAGTGACCCACCGGCTGGCGCGTCGCGCACTGGAGGAAGCAGGAGGTCGGCCGGCGGACGGTCGGCGGCGATCGTCGCTTCATCGTCATCGTCGTCGCCGGCCAGCAGATCGTTCATCTAAAACGTTCCAGAAACCGTGATGCGATCGAAACTTAACCCCAACCTGAACCGGTCAGCCCTCGCCTCCGAGTCCTCGACCGGATCGTCGCTCGAGCCCCAATCCGTGGCGAATAACCCGATCACCAATGTCGTCAGCCCAACCACGCCAGTCGCGCCGAGTAGGATGTTCGTACGCATCTGTTTTGAACGGCCCTCGTCCAAACCATCCGCGGTGGGGTTGAGCTCGTACTCGTCCCGCGCGTTGTTCGTGTCCACCCCGCTCCAGGCGCCGATGCCGCCTAGCACTGCCGTAGCCGACAGCCCGACGAAAAACCAGGCAGGGCTCAGAGGTTTGGCTTCGGAATCGTCCTCCTCGTCAGTATCGGTTTCCACTGTTTCGTCGGTCTCTGGTTCCGCCGGCCCAGACCGTTTCGGCGGATCGATCACAAGCCGCGCTACGCTTCCCGCAACCACGCTGAACTTGCGGCGGGCGCGACCGGATTCAAACCGAGCCACGGCCACATGATCGCCAGGGTCTACGTAGATGGTGCCGTCTGCCGCTACCTCGTCGCCGTCGATGTCGATTGAATCGGCATCCGGGGCACTGATCTCGACACGACCCACCTTGGGGCGAATCGCAGCCAGCAGGGCCCGTGCGTCCTTACGCTTAGGGTCTTCCGGGTCCGCCTCGCGAAGGTAAGCGGCGCAAAGCGTTGCGCCGCGGACGAGTTCGCCGTTCTTCTCGTAACTCCGCGCGGCGTTGAGCAACGCCGAAGGGTGCGGCGCGATCTGATACGCTTCTTCGAATGCACGCGCAGCGTCGCCGTACTCAGCCTTCTTAAACGCGGCTTCGCCCGCGCGGAATTTCTTACCCGCGCGCTGCTTGTCTGCCGCGCTGATCGAGTCTTTGGCGCTTGCCTGCTTCGTAGGCAACGCGACGCCGGCGAGCGTAATACCAAAGAGTATTGGGGCGATGCATCGGGACAGGCTAGCCATGAACGTAAGCACCGTAGCGTACCGCCTCGGCAGGATTTTGACCACGTTTCGGGCCGTTGCCTCAAATGTGGAGCGGCCTCTAACGCATCGCGTTAGAGGCCGCGTCTCAACCTTCTGCGGCTTAGGCGCAGGTGACGGTGACCTCGTGCTCGTGAGCGGCGCCGGTCGTTGACGTCACGGTTACGGCGCTACCTGTTCCTAGCGTGCCGAAATCAGCCGCGGTGAGGGTCACGTCGTGGGCGTGGCCACTGCTCCCTTGGATCGAGTAGGTCTTGTCCATGGCGGCGGTCACATCCGCCATCGGGACCACCAGTTCGTGCCCGTGGTTACCCACGATCATGCTCGCCGTGCAGCCGGCAGATCCCGAACCAGAACCACCGGAGCTGGAGCCGCCGGAGCTGGAGCCACCGGAGCTGGAGCCGCCGGAGCTGGAGCCACCGGAGCTGGAGCCACCTGAACTCGAGCCGCCGGAGCTGGAGCCACCGGAGCTGGAGCCGCCTGAACTCGAGCCGCCCGCGCCACCGCCGCCGGGTGCGGGATCGTCATCGCTGCCGCACGCGCCGAGCACGGTGGCGCTGACTCCGACGCCGAGAAGGGCCAAACCGGACTTCAAGAATTCATTACGTGTCATGGACATAGCTTAAGCTCCGTGGTGGTGGGCGGCACGTCGCGCCGCGGGTGCCTGCACCATAGTGTGACCTGTGGGTTTGCCACAAGTATGCAACGCCCTCAAACCAGAGCGGCGCGATAGAGGTGAGCGACTTCTTCGCGGGTCGGTTGTCGCGGCGTGGTGATCATCAATGGGTCGGCGAGTGCATCATCGACCAGCTGAACGAGCCCAGGTTCGGTAACGCCCAGCGCTTCCAAGGTCAGGTCCGTGTTGACTCGGGCCCGCAGGCGTTCGACTGCCGAAACAGCGCGTTCGCTATTGGTGGCGTTGTCAGCGCCGGGTTCAGTGGCGCCCATCGCGATCGCCACCTGCGCGTATTTCGCCTCACAGGTGTGTCGGTTGAAGCGCATCACGTCTGGCAGTAGCGACGCGAGGGTCTGGCCGTGTGCGACCCCTAGTCGCGCGCTGAGTGGATGTCCCATCGCGTGACACATGCCCAAGCCTGCGCTTGAGAACGCGATGCCCGCCAGATGAGCGGCGAGCAGCATCTGAGCCCGTGCCTCTGCGTCTGACCCGTCATCGAATGCTCGCGGCAAGTACGACGTCGTCATCGCGATGGCTCTGAGCGCGACCGAATCGGCGAATGGATTGGACCGCGCGGAGCTAAACGCTTCGATGGCGTGGGTCAGCACGTCCATGCCCGTCGTCGCCGTAACCGATGCCGGCAACCCGTGGGTCAGCTTGGGATCGAGCACGCTGACAGCGGGCTGCACGCTGAGATGCCCCACGAGCATCTTCTTTCCAAGGTCTTCGTCGGTGATCACCGCAAACATGTTGGTCTCGGATCCCGTGCCCGCGGTGGTTGGCACGGCGATTACAGGTTGGCCCTTCCGCTTCGGTTTGCATCCGGGCGCGAAGTCCTCGAGCACGCCCGCGTTTGGTCCGAGCAGCGCGATCGCTTTGGCAGCGTCCAGCGCAGACCCGCCGCCAACTGCGACGACTACTGGGTCGCTTAGATCGCGCAGCACCTCCACTCCGGCGGTCACGTCGGCGCGCGTCGGGTTCGCGGCCACCCGGTCGAACACGGTTACTTCGATGTCCCCATCGCTCAGCGCGGACCGGACCGGATCGACCACGCCAGCTTTCACGACGCCGGGATCGGAAACGATGAGCGCTGACCGCTTGCCCTGCGCCTTGCAGAGCTTTGGTAGCTTCTTAACGCTGCCAGGACCGAACTGGGCCCGAGCGATCGGTTGAATGAGAAACGAGTAATCCGCCAACATCGCCCGCCGGTCTAGTACCGCGACGGACACACTGCAATCGCCAGCGCCGCTGCATGCGGGCTAATCCGGCTCAATGAGCGGCGGGGCGCCGTCCGGGCGTTCATCCACGGTGGTGTACCGGCCGCGATCGTTCAGTTCGACACGCGCAAACGCGGTCATCGGATCATGCGTGAAGAATAGCCAGTCTCTATCGAAGTTCAGGCTCTGAAACAGATCGCGCTTTTCGTCGATCAAGCGTTCCGGAAAACGGTCGTAGCCCATCGTGATGGGTAGATGCACCCAGGGAACCCCCGGAATCAAGTCTGCGCAAAACGTCACCGACGCAGCAGCACCGGTCACGGTTGTCACGAGCATGCCCGGCGTATGCCCGTCGGACACCCTCAGCTGGTAACGCTGTCCGAGGGTTGAACTCGTCGCACCGGAGACGACCTCAAGCCGTCCCGACGCCGCGAGTAGGTCGTTTAGGTGCGGGATGAACGACGCACGGTCTCGTGGGTGCGGCTGCTGAGCTCGCTGCCAAGCAGCGGCGCCGACGACGTATTTTGCGTTGGGAAATAGCAACTCGGACGGCGTGCCCGCTCGCCACGCGGAAAGCAGCCCACCCGCGTGGTCGAAGTGCAAATGGCTCAGTACAACAACATCGATCGAATTCGCATCGAATCCTCGCTGTTCTAGAGACCGAAGCAGTATGTGTTCAGCCTCGACCACGCCGTCGCGCTCTCGGAGCTTCGGCTCGAAGAACGCGCCGATCCCCGTCTCGAACAGCACGCGCCGGTCACCCTCGTCGACCAAAAGACACCGGCACGCAAGTGGTATACGCCCCTGCTCGTCGGGCTTTGCCCATTTCGACCACACGGCCCGGGGAGCGTTGCCAAACATCGCCCCACCGTCCAGACGTTGAGTGTTGCCCGGGACGCTGTAAAGTCTCACCCGACGAGCATGCCCAACCACGTCCACAGGCGCCAGTTGCATTCTTGGCGCCTCGGCTCGTACCTTCTGATCCTCGCCGCGCTCGCGCACGCCCAGGGAGTGCCGGAGTCCGAACTCCCACCGCGAC
>JAUIKB010000816.1 GCA_030430975.1 Polyangia bacterium | reverse complement strand
CGGTTGTCCCGCGACCCTCGCGCGGATGGTGGGGGCCCGGGCGACGACGTTCGCTGATCGGACGCGACGGGCGGAGTCAGGCGGGCGGTTCGGTGGCGGTGCTCATAGTCGAACAACCTTGCCTCGGCGCGCGCTACCGCTGGTCTGCTGAGAAGCCTTCACCGCATACTGAACACGTGTTCAGTGTTTCCCAGCCTGGGACATAGGGTCGTTTCGCGGCGATGGCCGCCTACTTCACCGTGAGCACTTCAGCCGCCGTAGTCGCGCTCAGCGCGACCTTGAGCCATCGACCGAGGCGGTCCGAGTCATTGCAGTCCAAAACCGTCTGGCGCTGGGCTGAGGACACCTCCAACCCGCGTGCCGCTAGCACATCGAGCACCGACTCAGCCTTGCCTTCAGTCCTGCCCTTGGCCTCACCCTTCGCCTCAAGAGCTGCTCGCTCCTTGGCGGTCAGTTCGCTTGGGAAGTCAGACCCGTCAGCAAACTTGAGTAGCTTCAGGGCTCGCTTCGTTGCTTCGTTCGCTGCGGCAGCCATCATCTTCCAGTATAGCACCGACACCGAGTCGTCGAGCCCTCTCGTCGCCTCCACCGCCGTCTTCAGCACCTCAAAGCCCGATTCTGGGTCATTCAGATGGGCCATCGCCGACAGCACCGCTAGCTCCGGCTCCGCCGCCGCAAGCGCGGGGTCTGTCACGACCGGGATCCCACCGGGACCCAACACCAGCGGCGTCACCATCGATCCGGGACCCAGTGGGATCGGCTTCGCAGCCCACGCCGCCACCTTGGACTTCGGCGCGACCACGAACACGCAACCCGGGCACCCGAACCGTGCGTGGATACGCGTCACGTACACCGGCCAGCTCAGCAGTTTCTTCTTCTCGATGGACAGCTGCGCCTCGATGACGATCGCAAACACAGGCTTGTCGTCCACGAGCAGCAACACCAGATCCGCTCGGTACTCAGCTGGCACCGGCGTGCCCAGGTCCGACGAATTGATCTGCACATCATCAAAGTCCGGAAGCTCGGTCACCAGCGTGCGCAACAGATCGACCGCCATCTGCGGCCGCTCCCGAAACAGCTCGATGAGTCCTTCGTGGGTCAGTGACGGCACACACATTCAGTACCACAGCGCGCTCCTGCCGCGCCTTGTTTCGACCGCCTGATGTCGCTCGACTACGCTCCCGTGATGGCGACGAAGAAGCGGGGAACCAGCCGGGTCGGTCGTGCGAGCGGACGCGGTACGCGACTTGTTACGACAACCAAGAAGCGCACTCCGCCTTCAAGCACGAAACCGAAACCTAAGATCAAACCGACCAACCAGCCACGCGTGTCCGACACCCAATCGGTCGTCAAGCGCAGACAACCCGGACTGACTCCCGTCACCCTCAGCGAAGCCGAGGGCTACGTCAGGCTGTCTACCGGGCGGGCCAGACAAGATCTCAACTTCGCCGGACTCATGCTCCTGCGCATTCGCGACGAAGACCTCTGGGAACACGACTACGACAGCTTCGCTCACTTCCTCACCGCAACCGACTCCATCTCCAAGACCACCGCCTACCGACTCATCGCGATCGTCCAACGCTTCAGCAAAGCCGACCTCGAGAAGATGGGCGTCGTCCGACTCGGAGCCGCTCTCCAGTATGAAGCCGCGCTCGATCCTGCCGACAGACCCGTGCGACTGCTCGCGGCCGAAATCGTGTTCAGGCGCCGAGGGCAGTTTGTGCGCAAGCGGCTGAGCGACGCCACCGAAGACGAGATCAAAGCCGCGACTCAGCTGAAGCTTCCGATCCCTTGGCGCGGAGGCGCCATCAGCGCTGCGACCAGGCAGACCCTTGAACAACTTGAAGCTCTGCTGCCAGCAGCACCGGAGGGCATGCAGGACATCACGCGAGTCTCAGCAAAGGTCGCACGCGATGGGCAGGTGGCTCTGACCCTTCGGGCGATCCCCATGTCGGAGCTCAAGGCGCTCGCGAAGAAGCTCCTCGCTCTGCCTGACTCTTGAATTCGCGAGCGACTGCCCACACGCAGCCCGCCCTTTCGCCGTGCGTTGCGCCGCTTCTGGTGCCGCGCCCCGGTCCGGCGGCGCGTCATGATTTACGTTGGAGTAAACTTGGCTGGCGATGTCCGCGCCGGCGGCCTGCCCCCTCCTTACCCGGGCTCCGGTCCGTGCCAACCTCCGGGGACTAACGGCGACCTACGAAATCTCGGTTGTCCCGCGACCCTCGCGCGGGCGGTGGGGGCCCGGGCGACGTCGCTCGGTGGCCGAACTCGGCGTGCGACTCCGGACGGGCGCTCGGCGCTGCACGGTTCGTCTCGAACCTTGCCTAGCCGTCGCGCTCCCGCTGATCTGCGGGTTGAGTCTTACTCGTCCGCGAACAGCTCGTCGATCGTGGCTGCCGTGAGCACTCCGCCAGCTAGCTTCTCCAGCTCCGCTTCGTCCGCAGCATTCACCCGCGCTGCAACCGATTCACTCACAGCTCCGAACTTCAGGTTCAGCTGCTTGAGCAGGAATTCGCGTTGCCACTTTGGTTTGCCTTGCTCGATGCCTTGTTGGATCAGTTGTTGTGCTGCGGTCATGGCTGCCTCTTCGCCTGCCGGCCCCAGTTGGGCGAACGCTTGTTTGATTTCGCCAACGAACAGGTCGTGCGGATTCCCGCCGCTCGCGGCGTCTGTCTTCGTTTCGCTAGGAGGATCCGCCTCAGCCCTCTTCTCTGTCACACCGCACAGCTACCACCGACACGGACCGCGCCCAACATTGGGCGCACCATGAAGCACGAGCTCTGCAAGCGCGTCCTCACTAGCTTCAACGACGTCGTGACCAACCGCGTCCTCGAGCAATATGTGCGCTGGTACAACGACTTCAGGCCGCATCAAGGCATCGACGGCTCCACCCCGTCGCAAATGCTGCTGCCCAGACCGCAGCCGCCAACGATCCGCTACGAGCCTCGACCCGTCATCGCCCAGGCGCGCGCCAGCCCAGAAGTGCTCCCCGTGACCGACCTGCGACTGGTCGTGCGGTACCTCGACGGTCAAAAGCATCTCCCCGTCGTGTCGCTCAACGTCGCCGCTTAACATCTTCTGAACACTCGCTGGCGTGCCACGACGGGCGGCCGAGGAACTCGTGCGCCGGGAACCGAAGCGCGACTCGATCGCGCCCCGATCTATTTCCACATGACTATTCAAAACTGCTTTCATTTTGTTCAGCAAAAGGTCGCTTGACGGATACAGCCGTGTACAACCTTTCTTTCTTCCTCATGCGTCGTTCCTCTTTACGTTGATGGGCACCCCCCACCGCCGATCGTCAACAGCACGTTTCGAACGGGCGCGGGCGGGGCGGCGATGAGCGAGAGAATTTTGGGACCATGGACCACGACGCACTGACTCGCGCCGGTCGAGTCGACGCACGCCGGATTCTCCTCGTCGTCGACCACGAGCTGCCATGGCGGCTCAACGCGCGCCGTGACCAGCCCTGACTGGCTCAACAACCGAAACCGGTACCCAGCTTCGCCAGTGCATGCACACGCCGGTACGGACGGGTCAAGCGAACCCGTGCGAATTACGAACTGCCCTGCTGGCGGTGCAATCGTAACGAGCGCTGGCACACACTCGTAGCAGTCCGGACTCGTCGCA
>JAUIKB010000815.1 GCA_030430975.1 Polyangia bacterium | reverse complement strand
CACAAACCCGTGGTAGCGGTCGTGGCGCTCAGCGATGGTCGCCGCCAACGTTTGCCATTGCAGCGGCCCGATGTCGCTTGAGTCCACGTTGTCCACAGCGATCGTATCCAGCGACACGAGCCTGTCGAGCTCCGGGTCACGCGGGAACTTGAGCAGAAACGCCGGGCGTTCGACGCCGCTGGCGGTGACCACCGGCCGTTTGCCGTCCACCTTGGGGAGCGGATCGTGCTTGGGGATCTTCACGTCCTCCGGCGCCTCTGGCGGCTCGGACGCCCGTTTCGAGATCGGAGTGCTCGCGTTCGTGGGCTCGGAGTCGAGGTCGGGCTCGATGATCGAGCTGCGTATCTCCGCCTTTGCCACGCGTTGGTACTGGCCCGGCCGCGCCCGCGCTGCAACTACAATCTCCTACATTGGCACCACCGCCATGAGCGTACTGAACGTACCGTCAGCGTGAGCGGCCGCGAAGAGCGCTCAGAACTGGAAGTAGACGAACGGCACCGCTTCGGCGCTGATCATCTCGCGCAGGACGAGCGCCACCCCAAACAGCACCACGCCCTGCACCGGCGCCGGCATTCGGATGAAGCCGGCCTGGGTACGCTCGAACCAGCGCTCGGGGAGCCAGTGCGAGATCAGCCCGACGGCGAGCACCGCCAGGACGCTGGAGTGTAGGTTGGGATGGTAAGTCGACAGCGAACCGATCTGCGCGAAGACCAGCCACGCTTTTTGAAACGTTTCCGCACGAAAAAATACCCAGCAGATGCATACGAAGTGAAACGTGATCAGCACGCTGATCGCGTACGCCCAGAAGCTCGGCGGGCGTCGATTGCCGCCACGTCGGCGAGACTGCCAACGGTTCACGGCCAGGGCGGCACCGTGCAGTCCACCCCACACGACAAACGTCCACTTCGCGCCGTGCCACAGTCCGCCGAGCAACATAGTCAGCATCAGGTTGACGTACGTGCGCGCCGAGCTGCCCCGGTTTCCGCCGAGCGGAATGTATAGATAGTCGCGCAGCCACGTGGACAGCGAGATATGCCAACGTCGCCAAAAGTCCTGGATGTTGTGAGCCTTGTAGGGCGAGTTGAAGTTCAGCGGGAAGCGGACGCCAAGCAGCAGCGCCGAACCGATCGCCACATCCGTATAGCCGGAAAAGTCGGTGTAGATCTGCACCGCATAGCCGAGCACCGCCGTGTAGCACTCGAGTGCCGAGTACTGCGAAGGCATGTCGAACACGCGATCAACCAGATTCAACGCCAGGTAGTCGCCGATCGCGACCTTTTTCAGGAGTCCGACCGAGATCAGAAACACGCCCTCGCTGGCCTCAGCGGAGCTAAAACGCGGCGGGCCGGCGAGCTGCGGAAGCAGGTCGCGGGGACGCACGATCGGACCCGCGACTAGGTGCGGGAAGAAGGCGACGAACGACAGATACTCGAAGTAGCTCTTCTGGGGCTTGATATCCCCTCGGTAAACATCGATGACGTAGCTCATCGACTCGAACGTGAAGAAGCTAATGCCGACCGGAAGTGCGATCTCGAGGGCGACCTTAGGCGGCGTCATGCCGGCGGCTGTCATGACAGCGCTGACCGAGTCGATCCCGAAGTTGAAGTACTTGAAGATGCCCAGCACGCCGAGGTTGAGAATGACCGTGCCGATCAGCCACAACTTTCGCGCGCGCGCGGACTTGGCCCGATCAATCGCATGGGCCAGCAGCCAATCGACCGAAGACGATCCGAAGATCAGCGGCAGGAAGCGCGGGTCCCAGTGGGCGTAGAAGACGTAGCTCGCGCCCAGGATAAACAGCAGGCGCACCTTCTTGGCTCGCACCAGCAGCACCGCCAGCACCACGCCGACGAGTGTTGCGATGACCCCGATAGGCGATAGCAGGCCACCCGCCGGGACTCCGACACCGAGCGCGACCAGCGCCGCCCGAACCGGATCGTGACCGCCGCGGCTGAGCGTCAGGAACGTCAGCGGGATGAAGTTGATCACCACCGCGGCCAGGGCTACGGGAAGTGTCGGCTGCTCGTCGTCCTTCACCGTCCGGGTCAGCCCGAACGTCAAAGCCAGGGCAGCGCACGCGATCAGCACGCTCTGCAGGGTCGGCGTGCCAAGACCCACCACGCCAGCAACCGCGACCCACGGCAGGAGCAACGCCCAACGTCGGCGGACGAGCAGCCAGCTAACGAAGAAGACGATCGCGAAGAACTTCGCGTATGCCAACGTGTTGAACAGCAAGGCAGCCCCATATACCAGGCCGCTGGGGTTGACGGCGCCGACTAAGTCCTCAACGCTTGCGGGGCATCATGGTCAAGCGACTGCTGCTCGGCATTATCAAGGGGGTGCTGCTGGGCGGCGTGCTCGCGGCGCTGATCGTCAAGGGCCTCGGGATCGGTGTTTTTGGCGCCATCCTGGCGTACGTGGCGGCCGCCATCACGGGCGCGCTGGCTGGCCTTTTGACAGGCAAGCCGTTTTGGGCGGGCGGCGCCAAGGTCGAGGCGACGCTGAAAGCGGTCGTCGGCACCTTGATGGCGCTGGCGCTGATGTACTCGGTGCGGCGCTGGCTCGCCTACCCCATCGATCTGACGTCGCTGCAATTGGGCGCCGGCAAGCTCGGTGAACTCCCGGTAGCGGCGCTGCCCATGGTTGCAACCGTGCTATCGCTGTTCTTTGAACTCGATAACACCCCGGCGCCGACAGACGAGAAGGCGGACAAGACGCGCAAACGCATCGAAGAACGCAAGCGCGTCGGCGACGTCGCGGAGTTCGAAGACGAAGAGCTGAGCGCTGACGCCAAACGCGCAGAACAACGCCGCTAGGCGCTCGCTTTGCCTATCGCGCGCATCGCCCTGATCATCGCGACGATTGCCGGTCTCGCACTGCTCGCGCGCACGCTGATCATCGGCCCGGTGCCGCTGCAGGTCGCCGCTGGCGCGATGGCTGGTTACTTCTGTTTGATCGCCGCCGGGTTCGCGTTCCCACGACTCGAGATGTTCGCCGACGTCGTGTGGCGCGTGGAGCGCGGCGTGGTCTTGACGATCCAGGGTGGACCCCATCCGGACGCTACGCCGGCGGCGCTCGCGGCGCTGGCGAAAGCGGACGTCACGGCGACGTTCTTCTTCGCCGGTCGCGAGGCCGCGCTGCTTCCAGAGCTCGTCGCCGAAACCGAGGCCGCCGGTCACGAGATCGGCGTGAGCGGGTTCTCTACCGATCGCGGCCTGGCGTGGAAGCCGCCGACCGTCACCCAGGAGCAGATCGAACTGGCCACGAAAGCGGTTTCCGAAACCATCGAGCTGGCGCCGCCCGTGCTGTTCCGACCGGACAGTCCGATGGTGAGCTCGCGCTTGGCCGCTGGCGTCAAGCGCGCCAACGCACTGCTGGTTGGCCACACGGTACGCTTGAAGAGCGATGAGCTGGCCGGCGACGACCACATCGCTGACGTGCTGCGGCGAGGCTTGAAGCCCGGGAGCATCGTGCGCCTCGACGACGACGGTTCGGGCTCGGTCGCGGCCGCGCTGCCGACCGTTCTGCGCGCCATCGCCGACAGTGGGCTCACGCTCGGCGCAATCCACGCGGAGCCGTGATAGGAAAACGCATGCGGTTTCTCCACACGATGATCCGCGTCCGCGACCTGG